>NZ_CP101655.1:4045018-4270668 GCF_028830055.1 Pseudomonas serboccidentalis | reverse complement strand
GATCGGCGTAACCTCCTCAACTGCCTTGATCGTATAACGCTGATCAGGAAACACCACTGCATCGGCTTCAACATCTCTTTGATCCAGAGCAGCCTTGAAGTTGACGCTCAATTGGCTATCGTTAAGTAGTTCCGTGAAGTAGCTTTTGGGGACATCGCTTATCCAGTACTTCTGCGCAAACCAGATGGTGTTGACGTAATACTCGCCCCCGGCCCAAACCTCCAGGTTATGGTCTTTCCCGTCCGCGTTCTTGCCCCGCAGCGTCATCCACACTTTTTGGTAGACCGCCATCAGCGGCCAGTCCCTGGCACGGATCGGGACGCTGCTGCCCAGCCCCGCCACATCCAGTACACCGTCTACGGCATCGGTAATGATCGGTGAATTCAGCGACGAGACCGGCAACACCCCGATACTCAGCATCAATGGCAACGACTCGGTGGTTTTCTCGCCGTGCGTAATCAGGTACGTCAGGGTGACGATTTTGCCTAAACAAAACGCCAGCACGCTGACCGGCAATTCGACGTTCAGTGTGGTGTCACTGATGGGGCTGGCCGGGGTGGTGTGGGAGCCGCCAGCGGGGGTGCCGGCGGGGGCCACCCATTTCACGCTCAGCAGATAGTCGGGCTGCAAGCCTTGCGCATCAATGACGGACGTCAGTGCATCCACGGCGTTGATCGGCTGCAGGGTGTTGCCATCGGGGTCGGCCTGAAGGATTCTCGGCGGGATCAGGGCGAGGGCTTCACCAACATGGAATACCAACGGATTCGAATAACTGGTCTTGCCTGTTTCATAGCGCAGGATGCTGTAGCTGACGGCCAGTTGCTCGTCTCGATGGGCTTCAAAGTACTGCTGCACAAATGCCATATCGAGGGGGAAGTTGACATCTTTGCCGGCGGTCAGAGCATTGAGTGTCTTGCTGTCTTCGAAAAGCAGAGCGCCGTCGGTATCGCGCAGTTGCCAGGTGACCGCGTCATTGGGGAGCGTCGGATTGGCGACGGGGGTGGGGCAAGTGACCTTGCTGATGCCATTGAGCAAATCCCTGGGCTCCAGTACGCCATCCTTTTCTCCGAGGACGATGGGCGGCACCAATTCGAGTTTCGCTTCACCGACATTCAGCAGTGCCGCGTGCTGTGAACCGCGTTCGATGATCTGGCCGTTGTTATCTTCAAGCAGGTTGTAGGACAGATCCAGCGTCCCGCCGTCGAGAGTCTTGGCATGCTTGCCTTCCACCGTGATGACGAAACCTGCTGGATCGTTGGCCTCGGCAGCGCTCGGCAGATACCAGTCCAGAACTGGCTCGTAGGTCGTCAGGTCGGCACGGGTACCGAACCATCTGAGTTCGATGCCCATGCCTTCCTTGATGCGTTCGTCATGCAGGATGCGGATGCGCACAATGGGCAGGTCAGGATCGAGCGCGCCGTTCTGTGCGTCTTCACAGATAGGGGCCAGCAGAGGTACGGGATCGCCGACGATGTTGATGAAGCGGCCTTTGGAGCGCTGGATGATCGTGTCGTCGCGCTCCAGTTCGAAGAAAAATAGCGCCTGGGTCTTTGCCAGGGCACGGCCGGCGCTGTTGGGCAGGAAGACCTCGACGACCATCGGCGGGTTCTTTTCAATGGATTCGCGGACCGTAACGTCGATGGCTTCACCGTCCAGGGTGGTGCCTTTGATGTGCATGATGATGATGTCGCCCTGCATATAAGCAGCCGTAGAGGCCCAGACCATCAGTTGCAGGGCGGCGCCGTTGAGCGTGTCGAGATGAAGGTTATTGCCTTCGGCTTGCTGGGCGATAGGCGCCTCCAGCCGTGAATTGCCGGTGTCGACGACAAGGCGGGTTGCCGTACACCAATCCTCAGCCTCGTTGTTCACCAGATCGTGGATGATGAAGGTCACTGCAAGTCCTTCGGGGCCGGAATCCCCTGCCTGGAGAATCGCCGCTTCCGGGACATGGACAACAATGGGATTGGCATCCGGATCGTCGATCTGCGCCTGCGTGACTGGTGCAGACGGTAAGAGCACGCCGCCCCAACTGACTATGACCACATCGCCCGGGGCAATGTTCGGGTAGGGCCGGCGGGACTCGTTGCCCGGTTTGGCTTCGATGATCACATCCACACCGGCCGCCGAGGAGTCTTTGTCGATACCGTCGGCAACCAGCGCCGGGTCGATGTATTGGTACAGCTCTGAATGTTCCCCGGGATCGGGATCCAGATCCTGACCGCCCGGCAGATCGAGCTTGATGTAGATCCGTTCGGCCGGGGTGTAGGGTTCGGGCGTCTGGAAGAGGCGTGTGACGGAATAGCCCAGCGTATGGGAACCGTTGGTGATCCGACCCGGCTCCAGC
Organism: Pseudomonas serboccidentalis; assembly: GCF_028830055.1. NCBI lineage: Bacteria > Pseudomonadati > Pseudomonadota > Gammaproteobacteria > Pseudomonadales > Pseudomonadaceae > Pseudomonas > Pseudomonas serboccidentalis. The sequence continues at coordinate 4,268,324 of NZ_CP101655.1, read as the reverse complement.
CAGAGCGTCACACGTTCGCCGATTTCGATGTCAAGCGCGATGGCGTGGTAGTCGACCCGGCCGCCATCGTAATGCAATTCGACCTCGTCCCCTTTGCTCATGTTGCTCCAGGGCGGGATGAAGACTTTCAGACCTTTGCCAGGAAAGTTGTCCTTTGCAGCGGCACGGTTGATGCCCCATTCGCCGGAGGGCAGTTGCGGCTCGGTACGACCGGGAATTTCCGGAGCGCGCAAGGCCAGAGGAGGGATGCCTCTGAGGGGTTGTTTCAACATGGTAGGGACTCCGGTCGAAAGGGGGGACGGAGTCATTTAAGGCTTGGAGGGGCAGGCTGGCTACTGTCAGAAATTACAGGTAGGAGCGTATTTGCGACGAATGGCAGAGGGGCGAGTGGAGTGAAATCCCCTCGCGTACGAACACCAATTCCGACAAGCGGTAGTAATACCTGTAATTTCTGACAGTAGGCAAGACCCTTTCAACGTCGTTAAATCAATCGCAGCGGGACCCGTAGACAGTTGGTCCTTTGCGCATGTGCTGCTTGGTTTGATGCGAGGGAGTTCGTTCAATGACACGCTCTGAACACAGGGATGAAGACCTGATCGAAGTGCCACGCGTACCTGCCATCCTCAAGGACGAAGACGGGAAGGAGGCGCCTGACGGGCTGCTACCACGTACCGCTCTGGCTGAAGATCTGACGGTCATCATCCCTGATTGGAGCGCTCCCTTTGAGGACCCCATTCCTTTCATCATCAGGGTCAGTTGGGTGGATCTGGGTGGCGCGTTCTCGGAGGTCTACCGTGAGTCGTTTGACGATACGGGAGAGAAGACCCTGATCGTCCCACGGGAAAAGTTGAAGTTGGATCATGGCACTTATTCCTTGTCTTACGAAGTCAGCTATGGCGGCAATCCTCTGCACTCCCATCCCAAACTAGTCACTGTCGACAGATCGCCGCCGAACGACAATCAGGAACCCGACCGTCTGATCATGCTGGATGTAACAGGGGATATCACTGACGACTATCTTTCCCAGTATGGCGAAGTCCGGTTTCAGGTACCGCTGTATGTCGACGTCAAGACCAAGGATCGTTCGATCTATTTCTGGACGAAAAACCCGGATCCTCCGGATTCGGAGATCGAAATTCGTGAGCAAGAATTCAGTCAGCAAGACATTGATCAGAAACGTCTGATCATCACGATGTATGAGGCAGATATTCGTCATAGCGGTGCCGGGCAGCGCTACATTTACTACCGGCTCCGTGACTGGGCCGGAAATCGCGGGCCGCGCTCCACGCTGTTACCGGTTTTTGTCAATTTGAGTCCGGCCCCTGGCACCCTCAAACCGCCGAAAGTGCCATTGTCGGTGCGTGGCTTGATTGACCGTCAACATGCTCGTGAAGGCGCGGTGAGCCAGCGGGCAGTCACCGTCGAAATCGAAACGTATGAGAACCCGGACCCTTCCGACAAGGTCCTGATCCAGTGGAACGGGCATGATCTGGCTCCGCTCGACGTCGATCCCGGCAAGCAGACGCAAGTCGCTACCGTGCCTTGGTCGACCTTGACGGCAGATGGGCTTGGGCCACAGGACGTTTGGGTGAGCTACCGCATTCAGCGCGGCGGCACACCGACCTTGCCATCTGCCGAAACGTGGGTGCTGGTGAATCTGACAGTCGCCGGCCAGGATCATGCCAACGCCCCGGCATTGTTGAATTCCACATTGACCAGGCTGGAAGTTTACGGTGCCAGATCGAAACAACGGAACAAGCTGTTAACCGTCGATTTCGGTGAGCCTGCCGAGGCACATCTGCCTCTGTATGACACTCCGGTGCCAGGTGAAAAGCTCTTCCTCTATTGGGGCGCAATCGGCACACCAGTCGCCGAGTACGAGGTTGAACTCGGTGACGTCGCCGGTAAGCCGATCAAGTTCGTTATCCCTTGGGAGGCCATCGACCAGGACAAAGTGAATCCGTCGTTGCTGACCTGGTATACCACCAGTAATGGCGTGAACCTGCAGCAGGCGGATGTGACGGCGGTTGATGTGGCGATCATCGTGATCGAGAACTTGCCGGAACCGACGTTTCCTCATGCCGACTGGAATGGAGCACTTCACTGCTGCGCCAAACCCAGGTTGTGGGAAGGTGTCTGGGTACATATCAACGGCAATGCGGCCTTTGATGAAGACGATATCGTCGAATTGTCCTGGCAGGGGTGTTTGGGGCGCAATGGAACCGATCCGATTGACGGAGCCTCCGACATGTTCGAAACAAAACTCACTGCCGAACAGGCTCGTGAAGGTTTTGATGTGCATGTCAGCGACTACGAGCGCTTGATTGCGCCAATGGTAAACAATGGCTCGGCGCTGTGTAGTTATCACCTGAAGAAAGTTAACGGCGGTATCGGTAATTCAAAATCGGAGTTTGTCATTATCAATCGCACAATGCCGAGTAGTGCTGTTTGCGGGCCGGATAACGATCTTTGTGAAGAGTAAGTTGCAGGCGTACTGATACAGTATTAATCGAAGCTGGCTTCAAGTTTTATTTAAATTCTGTTTACCCATGCAGTCATTGTGCAAGAACTCTGGCAAGGAGGCTGTTTGCCCTGTGCCAGTCAATCAAGTTGCTGAGAGGATGATAAAAGATGACAAGTTTCCACTCGTTGACACCGGCGCAGAACCGCGAACGTTTCTTTGGCGTCCGTTTTCGCAGTCCGAAAGCTGCAGCTTTACCACCGACACTTCATCCGGATAATCCGTTACTGCTTGATGAACCGGATGATGCTCCGAATCAGCTGCATTCAAGCTTTCAAGGGTTTGCGCTGAAAGTGCAGATCGCGCGATTTGCCGACGCGGATCATCCAGACATTATTAATGGATATCTTGAGCTTAAATGGGACGGCACTCCCATACGTGCTACTCGAGTACTTTTCGAGACACCCATTGATCCAGCTATCACCGTGTTTGATCTTGTTTTACCACAAGGCTACACGTCGACCCCAGGACCTCATGAATTGAGTTACGTATTGAATTTTGGAGGCAACGGATCAGAGGTAACGCCACTTGTAATTAATATTGATACAACACCACCGGTAGCTTTCGGCAAGGCGACTGTTCCTGCCGAGGTGGAAAGAGATGGCATTACCAAAAAATACTTCGATGAGAATGGTTTTGTATTGGTCACCGTTCCAAACTACGGGAATAGAAAGCTCGGCGATGTAATTGAGTGCTGGTTCGGCGTGAGTTTGACAAACCCGACGCTGGTTGGCGTGTTTACCATAACTGATCTCACCGCTCCGATCGAGTTTCGATTGACCCCTGCGCATGTGGGTACCGAGGAAGGTTTAAAATCTCTTTTTTATTACCTCAGCGACCGTAAGGGCAACCGAAATACACCACAATATTTCACAGAGCTTAATGTCACTCTGACCGATCCACCTGAAGGGCTTCTAGAGCCCAGTATTCCACTGTTTGATGACGACGCCGCGCCAAAACTGGTGGATCTGGCCGACGCTCAGGCCCCACTGGGGGTCGGTATTCTGGCTGAGTACATAAACTTCCTGCCCGATATCGACGAACTGGAGGTGGAATATGACGGTATCTTGCAGCCTGCGCAGAAGATCAATACGTTCCCGTTCTACGTGAGCATTCCATACCGGGATGTATTTAACGGCAACGTGGATGTAAAAAAGGTAGACGTCAGTTATCGGATCAAACGTCATAACCTGCGTTACCCATTAGGAACTCCAGTGCCTTCAAAAGTTGTGGATGTCGATCTGCGTCGGCCGGGAGATGGTGACGGCGGGGAAAACCCGGATCCTAATCTGGCTCTGGTTACTGTGCAAGGTACAGGTGGTAATGGCCCGAATATTCTGACGGATGCCGACGCGTCTGATAATGTCGCTGTAACTGTAGCTGTTTTTGCTGGTGTCAAAGATGGAGACATCATGACGCTGATATGGAAAGGCGTCGAGGTTACAGAGGCACAAGGTGGCGTTATAGAACTGGACGGTACGGAAACCGGGATTTTGACGTTCAGTATTCTTTGGGAGGTTGTGGAGGCGGGCAACAACGGTAATCCACTGCCGGTTACCTATAAAATTACTAACCCTGCTATCAATGATAATGAAGTCCACTCACGGCCCCGGGATGTTGATGTTCTGATTCGGCCCGGTGTTGTTCCTGAGGTTAAGTTTCAGCACCTTGATCCGGATTTTACTGATTGGTTCAACTGTGGCTCCCTGCAATCAGATCCGGTACTTGTCAAGTGTGCCGAAGTGCTGGTTTCTCCCGGTGAACCGCAGTTGGCCGATCAAACGTTGGAGTTTATCTATCAGGGTTATACCGATGCGGCAGGTACTTTAAAAAAACCTGGTACTGAAGAGAAAGTCACCTATATACCAACGTTACAGGAAACGATTGACGGGTTTATCGTGAAATTCCCCTATCAGAAAATTTTGGCAACAGAGAGTGCGTGGGGCGATGTAAATTACACTGCAATGATTGACGGACGCCCAGTGCAAGCTCAGCGACACCTTGTCAAGGTGCACATGAAGAAGGGTGATGGATCACTGTGTGATATCTGATCGTCGATGTCAGGGGAGGCATTAAAGGCCTCCCTTTTTCTTATAAGGATTACCGAGCGGCAGGACTTTTCTATGTGCATTGCGGACTATTCCTACATTTTTAGGGGGGAAGTAACGTTATTGTCCCCCCCCTCCCGCCAACGCTATTGAGCTGTTCTGGCCTGTAATCATTTCGAGGTGAATCAATCATGAAAATGTTGGATGTATCACACGTCCGCGTAATCCCGGCAGGCAGATCTGGAATAATGCTTTGCCTGCCTGCCGTTTTTTTTTTTCGCGGGTTTTGCACATTCGGCAACTATCGTCGATAACACCACGCTGGCTATCGATTCATCGGTTGAGCCTACAGACTATCTGGTGCGCAACAATGGCGTATTGAATGCTTCCGGAGCCAATACCCGATCGATCACGGCGAGGTCCGGGTCGTTGCTGAACATCAACGGTGCCACCATCGTCGGTAACGACGGTGGTGATGGCGTAACAGTGACCAGCAGTCAGGCAACCATCGATCGAACGACCGTGACCAGCGATGAAATCGGGCTGGCGGTCAACCGCTCCAGTGTTGCGGCGGGTGGATCTACTGTGACGGTGTCCAACAGTCAGATCAGTGGACAACTGATCGGGTCGCAGGTCACGGGGCTGAGCTCCCTGTCATTGATCAATACGCAAATCATGGGTGCGGGCAGCAATGGCATCGGTGTGAATATCCTTGGTGGCGAGGTGAGTACTTCCGCGCTGACGACCATCACCGGTCAGGCGACAGGTGTGCGGATGGTCAATGACGCCCTCAATGTGGGAGACCGTACTTTGTCGCTGGATAACTCAACGGTACAAGGTATCAGTGGTTCTGCGATTCTGGTGGATCGCGGGACTCAGGCCACGATAGGCGTCTCCAACGGTGCCAGCCTTCTTGCTGGCAACGGCAGATTACTGGATGTTCAAGGCTCATCGACCGCCAGCATGACCGTTGCCAACAGCACCCTGAATGGCAACATCAGCGTGGCGGATAACAGCCGGGCCAATCTCGTTTTCGACTTGGGGACCATCACGGGGGACGTGCTGGTCGATGGTAGCTCTACCGCCACCGTCACGCTGGAAAACCACTCGCAATTGACGGGGCGCCTCGACGCTGTCGACAGCGTGAACGTCAACAGCAGCTCAAACTGGACACTCACCGGCACCGATTCGATCGGTGCGCTGGGCATGAACGGTGGCACCGTCACTTTCGGCGCCTCCGACGCCCCGGGTACGTATTACCAGTTGAATGTGGGCTCGCTTTCCGGCAATGGGACATTTGTGATGAAGGGCGATTTCGCCAGCGGTGAGCGTGATTTTCTCAATGTCACCGGTGCTTCGGCGGGGGACTTCGCGCTGGCGGTTACGGCCTCTGGCCTGGACGCGACTTCGACGAAGGCGTTGACGCTGGTGCGTACCGCCACCACCGACAGTGCGAATTTTACCTTGGCCGGCAATCAGCGGGCTGATGTCGGCACCTGGTCCTACAGCCTGGCCAGTCGGGAGATTGAAGGGGGGGCGAAGGAGTGGTTTCTCGACCCGACCACCGAAGTCATCAGCCCGGGCGCACGATCGGTGCTGGCCCTGTTCAGCGCGCCGACCACGGTCATGCTGGCGGAGGGGGCGACGCTGCGCAGCCGGATGGGCGAGTTGCGCTTCAACGGCAGCCAGCCCGGCCTCTGGATGCGCACGTACGGTAATAAATACAACATCGCCGCAGGCTCGGGGGTGGCGTATCAGCAAACCCAGCGCGGCTTGTCTCTGGGCGCTGATGTGCGTCTGGGCGACAGTCAATGGCTGGCGGGCGTGATGGGCGGCTACAGCGACACCGACCTGAGCGTTGAGCAAGGCACGTCCGGTACGATCAAGAGCTACTACTTCGGGCCTTACGTGACCTGGCTGGATGCCGAGAGCGGGTACTATTTCGACGCACTGCTCAAGTTCAACCGGTTCAACAATGACGCCAAGGTCACTTTGAGTGACGGTAGTCGGGCGAAAGGCGATTATCACAACTCCGGCGTCGGCGTTTCGGCAGAGTTCGGGCGCAACATCAAACTGGACGACGGGTATTTCGTCGAGCCCTATACCCGACTGACGATGGACACCATCGAGGGCAGCCAGTACGCGCTGGACAACGGCATGCAGGCCGATGGTGACCGTGCGCGTTCGGTGCTGGGTGAAGCCGGTGCCACGCTCGGGCGCAGCTTCAACATGGGCAACGGCATGGTCGCTCAGCCTTATGTGCGGGCAGCGCTGCAGCACGAGTTCATCAACAACAACCGCGTGACGGTCAACGACAACAACCAGTTCAACAATGATCTGTCCGGCAGCCGTGGTCAGCTTGGCGCCGGTGTGGCGCTGGCGTTGTCGAAGGACCTGCAGGTGCATGCTGATTTCGACTACAGCAAGGGCAAGAACATCGAGCAGCCGTATGGGGTGAATGTCGGGTTGCGTTGGGAGTGGTAAATGCTTTGACTTGGTAGCCACGCAGTAAAAAAATGCCTCGCATCGTGCGAGGTGTTTTTTTACGTGAATGCTGTGTCTATCTCAGGCCTACTCCGTTTGCGTGTGATCCACCAGTCGTCCGTGTTGAGCTGAGGGCGCCGGATGTGATCGTGAGTGCATATTTGGCGGAGAACGGCCAGTATGCGTTGCTGTTGTCGGTTGACCAAAAATGGTGGGATCCCATCGGCCATCTTCCTCCATAGGCGGCATGTAGTTCGCGCAACTCAGCCAGGCTGGGGATTCTTGCTCCGGCCGCGCTGGCCAGCTGGTTGACTCCAGTCCAGGTATTGGTACCGGTTCCCAGGTAGACACAATGGATGACTCCCGTCACCGTCACTGAATAACTCGCCATTTGGTTGGCTGTATCTCGTACGGTAATGGCCGCGGTACCCCGCCCTCGTACAGTGACCAGCCCTGCACCATCCACTACCGCTACCCCGGCATTGCTGGACGAATAGGTGTACCCGGGCTGTCCACCGGAGGCTACGTGTTGCACGGACGTACCCGGACCAAAGGCCGGAAGCACGTGGGGACTGGCTGGAACCAGATAAATCTTCCCGCTCAACGTCACCGGACTGGTATTGAAATACAGCGGCGGGATCGGCGCGACGACGCTGAAGCTTCGGGCAGCGGACACCTGTCCGGTCGTCACCGCTTTTGCCGTGATCGAGTGCCCGCCCACGGGCACGGCCAGGGTTGTACTCCAGCTCGTCCCACTCGCGGTGACGGTATGTTTGGCATCGTTGTTGTCGATTATCTGAACCTGATGCCCCGAGGTGACATCGCCCGACAGGCTGACGGTGGTACTGGTGGTGCTCCCGCTATTGGGGATCTCGACGTTGGCGCCCTTGACGGAGGTGATGGTAGGGGCGATGTGGCTGGCAACTGTGAAAGTACGCTGCGAGCTCGATATCGGCGTAACGTCATACAGCGCATGGGCGGTCATTCTGTAGATGCCCAGCACCAGTCCTGTGAGGTTTAGCCTCCATTGGTTATCGCCACCGACTGTGACAGGCGAGCCAATGGTGGTCGAGCCGTTGTAGACCTGCACTTGCTCGCGTTGCGAAGCTGTGCCAATCAGGGTTACGGCGTTGCCGTAGCTGGTGCCGCCGTCGGGAATCGTGCCTGAGGAGTTGGTGGCTGCAGTGATGGTCGGAGTCACGTGCGCAGCGACAGTAAACGTTCGAGGCGGAGCGGAAATCGGTTGTGCGCCGTACAAGGCCTTCGCGGTCAGGCTGTAGGTTTTCAGTGTCAGATTTTCCAGAACGTGGGACCAGTTTTCATCGGCACCGACATTGATCGCCGCGACCAGCGTACTGCTGCCATCGCGCAGCTCGATCCGTTCACTTTTACTGGCTCTGCCGCCGACCGTGACCCGGCGGCCATAGGTCGTCCCGCCGTTGTCCAGGTTCCCTTTTGCGTCGGTTACATAGGAAATGCTGGGCGTGACGGCTTGAATCACATTGAACGGGTAGGGCGGGCTGTCGGCAGGCTGAACGTCATAGAGCGCCCTGGCGATCATGTTGTAACTTTTTACGCCGAGGTTGTCATGGCGATGACGCCACTCGCCCCGGTCATTTGTGTTCACCGTGGCGACGGATGAGGTGCTATCCATCAGCCGCACCTGTTCGTTGGGAGTGGCTTCGCCCTCGATCAAGACGCTGTTATCGAAAGTGTTTGCACCTGGATTGACCAGCCCTCTGGAGTCGGTCACCGAACGAATCTGCGGTGTGATCGAAAACTTGACCGTAAAGGTACGCGGTTGGCTGGACACCGGATCGGCGTCGTACAGGGCCTTGGCCGTGATGCTGTATTTTTTCTCCGTCAGAATTCCGATCTCCAGGCTCCAAGTGCTGTCGTCACGGACTGTAGTGGTGCCCATGGATTGAGACAGTGCGTTGAACAGTTCGATGGTTTCGCCCCGGGTCGCGCTGCCGCTGATCGTGACTTTGGTGTCACGGGTCACGCCGTCCTCAATGACTTCGCCGCGACTGTCCTGTATCCGGATGATGTCGGGAGTCACATAGTCGTATCGGGTACGGACGGTCAACCGCAGCAACGGAAACTCGATAGCTCTGCTTTCCTGCGAATCACCGTCGAACGTGACGCAGCACACCACCGTCGCTGGCGTGCTGTGGCCCAGTTTCATCAGCTCGCTTCTGGGCAGGAGTTCGTCAAGCCCGTTGGCCTGGTGTGCGGGGCTGATTTCCATTGCGTTGAGCAGTTCGATGCGGTAAATGGCGCCGGTAGCGGTCGTGCCTTCCATGCGCAGCCAGGCGCGCTGCTTCAGGGCGATGAAAGGCCAGGTGGCCACGCGAACCCTGGCATCCCCGGTGATCATCATCAGGTCCAGGACACCGCCACTGGCTTGTGGAACCTGCGGCCGTGGCAGCTGGGTTTCCGGGTTCTGAAAGCGCAGCACGTTGATATCGCGGGTCTCGGAGTTGGTGGTGGTGTGGTAGCGCGAGACCTCGCAACTGACGGTGACCATCCGGCCAATATTGGGGCCGACGAATGGCGGCGGCAGATGAAACTGCACCCGGCCAGTGTCGCTGCCCGGCAGCTCGAGGTCAGTGGATGTGCCTGCCCCGGCAGAGCCCAGCCACTGCAGCCCGATGCGATCCAGCGCCGACTTCATGTTTTTGAAGCCGAACCCGATGTCCACCCCCGACAGCGCATTCATCGGGTCGAGGTTGTTGTCCGGCGCCTGGATCACGTCCGGAGGCGGCAGGTGACCGACCAACTCACCGACCAGCAGGTTGAGTGTGGCGGAATGGCTGTATCGGCCGGTGGCCGCGTGCTTGAGACTGTAGCGCACCTTCACGTATTGGCCGGCATTGAGTGTGACGAATCTGGCTGGCACGCGAAATCGTACGGGCTTGCCGACACTCAGTTCGGTGATCGGCACCCAGTCGCTGGTACTGGCCGCTGAATTGAACCCTGTCCAGTAGAAGGTCAGGATGTCGCCCTTGAGCGTGCCCAGGTATTCGATCAACACGGTTGCGGTGTCGAATATCTTCGAGGGGTCCAGCACATCGGGCGGATCGGCCTCCACCACCTTGGGTATCGGCAAGGTGGCCTGCACCGTCCCGACCGCGACCCGCAAGTGCTCGGATTCGCTCACACCGTAGAGTTGCGGATTGTCGTTGGCCACCCGGTAAAACAGGTCGAGCGTGCCGTTTTCCAGTGGCAGTACATGCTCACCCGGTACATACACGGTGATGACGCCTCGTTGCGCATCGCCCTCGCTGACGATGTATTCGTCCTCATACACATACGGGTTGCCGTTGGCTCGGGTACCTATCCAGGCCACTTGCACGACATCACCGTTGGCCATGCCCGGATATTCAATATCCACGGTGGCGAACGGGATGTCCGGCTCCAGGGTATCGCCCAGCAATTCCCGGATGTCCGGGGCCGGTATCAACGCTACCTGGCCTACCACCGAGGCGAATGTGCGTTTGGAGGATGACGGAGGGAGGCCGTTTTTTTTGTACAGCACATAGGCCACATCAGCCTTTCCCATGGCAATCGCCCGGAACAGCGCGTACTTGATCTTGAATTCGACGACGCTGGGAAAGTTGGTTATGTCTTTCGATTGGGTATCGATCCATGGCTTGCCAGTCAACGGTGTGCCGGTGCAAGTCATGGTCAGCGTATCACCCAAGGCGAAGTCGGCGGAGGCGACCAGGATCTGCACGGTCACATCCTCATTGTTCAGATCTGCAAGGGTGATGATGCCGTTGACCGAATCCTTGAAGATGGGTGCGTCCAGACGCTCGCCGCCGGCTTCGACCTTGACGTTGGTGCTCTGGGACCAATCCACCGAGTAGTTCCAGACCTCATCGTGGATCTCGTAGTGCACCGGCACCGCATTGCCGTCGCCGCCAGCGAGAATGTCCTCCTGGACGGCCGTGATCACGATCGGCGTCGTGCCGGCCGCTTCATCGGCGGTGACCACATGGGGCGTCAGTCTGGCACGTCCCCATTTCACCTGGATAACGTCGCGCACCGCGATATTCAGGTATCGGGGGATTGTCATGGGCACTCCTCTCGCGGCCCACACGGCGTCCACCCCGTTGTCTATGACGTCCTGCGGCAATTGCACGATATGCAGCTCGGAGTGCCCCGGTCGATGCGGGCACTTGTCGTGTCCGCCGGGCAGATCCAGCTTCACCAATAATCTGAGCGGCACAGAGATGTCATCCGGGTCGGTGTTGCCGTTACGGGTCAGCGTGTAGTGCAGGTCCTCGACCAAGCCTTCTTCGAGGAGGTTAGAGAGCAGGCGAAAAAACACCGGAAGATTGCTGTCTTCTTCTTCGGGTTGCAGAACCCGGGTTGTAAGAATCTCGGTTCCCAGGCGAATTTCCAGCTTGTCACCTGCCAGCATGGGTGGGGCGTACGCACTGATGTAGCACAACAAGCCGCTGGGCGACTGGTTGTAAGTCTTGAGGTTGATACCGCCATCGGCATTGACCACCGGTTGTGTCATGCCTGAAATTCCGATTGGACGCAGCGCCAGAGGCGCAACGGGAAAAGGGCAGACGGGAAACAGAAATGAGCGGAGGTGGGTCATGACAAAAACCTCATCGAAAAGAATGCGACTCGGACTGGGATGTGTCGTTTGATTGAGCACGATGTGGCGGACACTGCCTACTGTCAGATCTGACAGGTAGGCGAGTGTTTTCGATAAATGGTCGTCGGGGCGATGGGTTATCAGGGCTGTCGACCCGAGAAACCGCCGGTCAACCAATGCCCTCACCGGTGATCGGGATGAGGGCTGTGAGCGCGACAGAGTTACAGGTCCGGTATGACCAACACACGGGCGGGCGCCCCAGGTGAGTTCTGTTCGACTGGGTTGTATGTGAAGACCTGGTTTGCCGGCGCTTCAAGATCAATCAGGACGATGGGCAAGAAGCGTCCCGTGGTCTGGAAGTAGTCACGCTGGGCGAACTGAGCCTGTGACAGCCCATCGCTCGCGTAATGCGCCTTGAGGCTGTAGTAGAAAGCTTCAAGCGGGATTCGTAAGGGAATGTCCTGAGGCCATGTTTCGACCATGACCTCATTCCAGCCATCGCCATCGGGGACGCTGGGACGCACGTCGATGCTCAGCTGGAATTGTGCAGGGTCAATATTGAACGCACAGCTGCTGCGTGGCGCGTTGCCATAGCGACTCACCCAGGCTTCCACGTTGTTGACCGAGTCTTCCACCTTGCCGGTGATTTCGCCAAACCAAGTGAAGATCACAACGTCCTTATTCTCGCTCGGCGTCCCGGTTGGCCGGGGGGCGGTCAGTCTGCTGGTGCCGTTGGACAAGTCTTCGGGCTTAAGCACGCCGTCCTGTTCGCCCAGGATATCCGGCTTGATCAGCTCGAATTGCGGTTCGCCCACCTGGAATGCGTTGGTGTGCCGTGATTCACGAGAGACGGTGTCGTCACCTTCGACCGTCAGCAGGTAGTAGGCGATAGTCAGCGTTCCGCCCTCCAGGGTTTTGAGATGATTGTCCTCAATGGTGGCTACGGTGATGACGAACCCTTCGGGGTCACTGGCTTCCTGATTGTCTGGGAAATACCAGTCCAGTTCGGGATTGTGAGTGCTGCCATCGGGCCTCCTGCCGAACCAGATGATATCGAGCGCCGAACCTTGCACGATGAGTGGGTTATGCGGAATGTGCAGGCGTACGTAGTGCAGATCAGGATTGATAGCACCTTGGTGTTCATCGATGACACGCGGAGCGGCCAGGCGTTGTGCCTCGCCAATGACCTGGACAAACTGGCCTTTGGAACGTAAAGGTTCCGGGGTGTCGGCACGTACCACCGTATACAGGAAAGTGACCTGGGTATTGGTCAGTTTGCGCACATCGACGTTGTCGAAATAAAACTCATAGGTATGCGGCAGGTTGTCGACGGTCTGCGGCTCAGCAGCTACCTCGATGGTTTCGCCGCTCTCGGTCGTCCCGCGCATCTTCAGGTGAATAACATCGTTTTTCTGCAGCGTAGAATCTGTAGCCCAGACCTGAGCCGTCAGTTGGTCATCGCCCAACTCATCAAGGTCAATGACATTGTTGATGGCCTCCTTGACGATAGGGGCGAGCAGCAGGCTGATGCCGATGTTGACCACAATGCGTATGGCGTCGCTCCAGTCCGTAGACTCATTGCCAACAATGTCGCGCAGCTTGTAGGTGACGGCCAGCCCGGAGCTGTCACTGTCTCCGGAGCGCTCAATGACTTCTTTGGTGACATGGATGATGAGAGGATGGTTGACCGGGTCGCTGATCTGTAAATCGGTGACCGGATCGGAAAACATAAAGATGCCGCCCCAGCTCAGAATGACGCAATCGCCTTCCGCGATATTCGGATAGGGCAAACCGGTCCCGCTGGCGGAGCGGATGGTAATGGGCACACCTGCTTCAGCCACCTCTTTGTCCACGCCACCGCTGATGATTTCAGGGGGGATGTGCATGAAAAGATTCGAGTGGCCTGGCTCAGGGTTGGTGTCCTGGCCTCCGGGAAGTTCGAGTTTGACGTATAGCCTGAGAGGCGGGGTCTGGGTTTCCGGGGTCTGGTTGAGCCGTGTGACGCGATAGGACAATGAGTACGAGCCGCTCGGAATGTGCCGCTCTGCCACCCACAATGTCGTGCGTTGCGTTAGTTCGGCAGGGTCTTCAATGTACTTTTGGTCGACGACTTTCTCATGGAGTAGCAATTCGACAAGGTCTCCCAGGCCTTTGTGAAGCCAGACGGGGATCTGCACCAATAAACCATCTTCCGGAAAGTTGAGCTTCGCGGCGGCCAGGTTTATACCCCATTCACCGGAGTCCATTATGGGCCGGGTACGCCCGGGAATATCGGGTTCGAGAAGCGCCAAAGGGGTAAGACTTTGCTTGCGCTGATTGAGCATGATCGGAACTCCAGTCCAGCTTCTGGTAAAGACTGACGATGGAGTTATTTAGGTGTGAATATGCCTCGGATGGCTACTGTCAGAAATAACAGGTGCGCAGCTTTTTCGGATGAAAGGTCATTTCAGAATGTGCTTGTTCAACGTTTGCCAAGGGTCTTCTGCCGCAAAATATAAACCGTCACCAGCACCGCACTGGTCAGCATGAACCCTCGCGCCCACGGCAGTGGCACCAGGAAGCAGGAGAACAGAATGCTCGCCCACATCAGCCCGATCGCGTAGACCTTGCCCTTGAGCGGAATGCCGTTGCCATCGAGGTAGTTGCGGATCCATGGCCCGAGCTTTGGGTGCCCGACCAGCCAGTGATAGAAACGCGGAGAGCTGCGCGCGAAGCAGGCCGCTGCGAGCAGAAGGAAGGGGGTGGTGGGCAGAACAGGCAGGAAAATCCCGATCACCCCCAATGCCACGCTGAGCCAGCCGATGGCCAGCAGGATGTAGCGCAACATCAGGGGGCGGTTGCCTATGGGGTTGTCCATAGGCAGGGTCTTAGTGGTGACGTGGCTTGAGGATCGCCGGTTTTTCGTCTGGCGCCTGGCACAGCAGGTACAGCGCGGTCAGGGCTTCCGGGATCTGCACGATCATGTCGTCCATCAGGTTGGCGTCCTTGGCGATGTCTTCGAACTCTGGCTGTTCGTCGAACAGGCCGGAACCGACCATGATCGGCAGGAGCATTTCGCTGACTTCCTCTTCGGCGGTCTCGAACCAGGCGGCTTCACGCAGGAACACGCCTTCCATGAAACCGATGCACCAGCCGCGCAGTTCGGAATCGTCCGGGTCGTCGCCCAGGTCGAGATCGCATGGCAGCTCGAACTCTTCGTCGGACGCCAGTTGGCGGGCGATGTGGGCCTTGAGGCCGATCAGGGTGGCTTCGATCTCTGCGCGCTGCGCGTCGCTGCTGTAATGCGGCTCTTCGGCGAACAGGGCGTCGATCCACTCACGATCAGGGACGATGTCCGAGCAGATCGACAGCGCGGTCAGGTAACCGTGGGCGGCCACGTAATCCAGCGCCTCTTCGTGCAGCTCGTCGGCGTCGAGAAAGACTTGCAGGCGGGTTAGTTGCTCAGCGAAGGACATTACGGGGCTACCTTGGGGGAATAAACAATGCGGGAATTCTAGGCCTTCTTGAGCGCTCAAGCCAGCCGCACGGCAGATTTGCCCTGCCACAGCCTGCATATCCACCGCTCATCCCTGTAGGAGCTGCCGAAGGCTGCGATCTTTTGATTTTGTTTTTCAAGATCAACATCAAAAGATCGTCCGAACGCGGCCCGAGCCTTCGGCAGCTCCTACAGGGGAAAGCGAGACCGTGTGGCGGATTGAGTCTTCTCAGCGGCACCCCCTGCCGGGAAGGGCTCGGGTATACTGCCGCGTTTTGCGCTCCCTGCTCGTATTGCGGTGGTCTGGCAATGCGCTCTTACGTTTTGTTTAAGCAGCTGTGGCTGTCCTGAACCAGCCTGTGCAGGGATGTTTCGGTAGATTTTTGGAGTTTTTATGCTCGAACAGGCTCAACGCGTCCTCAAGGACATCTTCGGCTACGACAGTTTCCGTGGCCGTCAGGGTGCAATCATTGAGCGCGTGGCCAGCGGCGGTGATGCGCTGGTGCTGATGCCTACCGGTGGCGGCAAATCCCTGTGCTTCCAGGTGCCGGCGCTATTGCGCGAGGGCCTGGCGGTGGTGGTGTCGCCGTTGATCGCCTTGATGGACGATCAGGTCGCCACCCTCGAAGAGCTGGGCGTGGCCGCCGCTGCGCTGAACTCTACCTTGAGCGCCGAACAACAGCGCGACCTCGCCGCGCGAATCAAGCGTGGCGAAGTGAAGATGCTCTATCTGGCGCCCGAGCGTCTGGTGCAGCCGCGCATGCTGTCGTTCCTGCAGGGGCTGAACATCGCCCTGTTCGCCATCGACGAGGCGCATTGCGTGTCGCAATGGGGCCACGATTTCCGTCCGGAATACCTGCAACTGGGCCAGTTGGCGGAAATGTTCCCCGACGTGCCGCGCATTGCTCTGACCGCCACCGCCGACAAGCGCACCCGCGAAGAAATCGTCACCCGCCTGCACCTGCAGAACGCCGAGCGCTTCCTGTCGAGCTTCGACCGGCCGAACATCTTCTACCGCATCGTGCCCAAGGAACAGCCGCGCAAGCAGTTGCTGGCGTTCCTCGCCGAGCGGCGCAGCGATGCCGGCATCGTCTATTGCCTGTCGCGCAAGAAGGTTGAAGAAGTCGCCGCATTCCTCAGCGAGCAAGGCTTCCCGGCGCTGCCGTATCACGCCGGTCTGCCTAACGACCTGCGCGCCTATCACCAGAAGCGCTTTCTCAACGAGGAAGGCCTGATCATGGTGGCCACCGTGGCGTTCGGCATGGGCATCGACAAGCCCAACGTGCGGTTCGTCGCGCACCTCGATCTGCCGAAATCCCTTGAGGCCTATTACCAGGAAACCGGTCGTGGCGGCCGTGACGGCCTGCCGGCGGATGCGTGGATGGCCTACGGTCTGCAAGACGTGGTGATGCTCAAGCAGATGCTGCAGAACTCCGAAGGCGACGAGCGCCACAAGCGTCTGGAACAGCACAAGCTCGACGCCATGCTCTCGCTCTGTGAAGAGACCCGCTGCCGCCGTCAGACCCTGCTCGCGTACTTCGACGAAGACATGCCCGAGCCGTGCGGCCACTGCGACAACTGCGTTGACGGCGTACAGACCTGGGATGCCACCGAGCCTGCGCGTCAGGCGCTGTCGGCGATCTATCGCACCGGCCAGCGTTATGGTGTCGGTCATCTGGTCGACGTGCTGCTGGGCAAGGACAACGAAAAGGTCCGCAGCTTCGGCCATCAGCACCTGTCGGTGTACGGCGTCGGCAAGGCGCTGAGCGAGAGCGAATGGCGCTCGCTGTTCCGCCAGTTGGTGGCTCGCGGCCTGGCTGATGTCGACCACGAAGGCTATGGCGGTCTGCGTCTCAGCGATACCTGCCGGCCATTGCTCAAGGGCGAAGTGACCCTGGAATTACGCCGCGACCTCAAGCCACAAGTCACCGCCAAAACCGCCAGCAAGAGCCCGGCCAGCCAGTTGGTGCGCGGCGAGGAACGCGAACAGTGGGAGGCCCTGCGCGCCCTGCGGCGCAAACTGGCCGAAGAACATGGCGTGCCGCCGTACGTCATCTTCCCCGACTCGACGCTGCTGGAAATGCTCCGCAGCCAGCCGACCTCGCTGGCCGACATGGCCCGGGTCAGCGGGGTCGGTGCGCGCAAGCTGGAGCGTTACGGCGAGGCCTTCCTCGAGGTGCTCGGCGGCGAGGCCGAGGCGCCGAAAGTGGTGGCCGACGTGCGTCACGAGCTGATTACCCTGGCCCGCGCCGGCATGACCCCGATGCAGATCGCGGGGCAGTTGCAGTGCTCGGAAAAGAATGTCTACAGCATGCTCGCCGAGGCTATCGGCAAGCAGCAGTTGTCGCTGGAACAGGCGCTGGATTTGCCGGAAGAGCTGATGGGGGAAGTGCAGGACGCGTTCCTCGACGGCGAGGGCGAGTTGCCGTCGGTCGCCGAAGTGGCCGAGCTGTTCGCCGGTCGCGTTCCGGAAGGCGTGCTTTATTGCGTAAGGGCTGCGCTGCAATCTGAATTCGAAATGTAAGACGGCGTTTGCGCCAACCGTCAGGCAGTTGTAACGATTCAGTACCGGTCGGCTCTTGCCTATAGCCAAATGTCATGCTTAGCTGACTAATAATTAGTTTTTCTCTATTTGTCAGTCTACTCATGAGTGTTTTATGCCGTTAACCGATCAACACCGCTTTGGCATGCAACTGGCCCAGATGTCCCGTGGCTGGCGTGCCGAACTGGATCGCCGGCTGGCTGGCCTGGGTCTGTCCCAGGCACGCTGGCTGGTGCTGCTGCATCTGGCGCGTTTCGAAGACGCGCCGACTCAACGCGAGCTGGCGCAAAGCGTCGGCGTCGAAGGCCCGACCCTCGCGCGTCTGCTCGATAGCCTGGAAAGCCAGGGCCTGGTGCAACGCCAGTCCGTGATGGAAGACCGCCGGGCGAAAAAAATCGTTCTCTGCGCCCCGGCGCTGCCGCTGATCGAACAAATCGAAACCATTGCCACGCAACTGCGCAGCGAGCTGTTCGTCGGTATCGACGAGGCGGATATGAAGGTGTGCATGCGCGTTCACGGGCACATTCTGGCCAACCTGGAAAAATCTTGAGGCATAACCGTGCAGCGGTTTTTTGAGGGATCGCGCTGAGCAGACTATAAGAACTACTGGGCAATATCGTGTTCGTACCGGATGTGCGAACGCATAGAAACCGGTTTTGCTTATTTAAGGGATGCTCATGCTCGCAAGTCGGCACGTAGTACTGCGCGGTGGCGCCAAATGGCTGCTGGTCGCTGGCGTATTCAGCTATTCGACCTGGTCGATGGCCCTGGGCCTGGGGGACATCACGGTTCACTCGGGCCTCAATCAGCCGCTCAAGGCCGACATCGCATTGGTCGATGCCGCAGGCCTCAGCGCCAGTGACCTCTCGGTGAGCCTGGCCACGGCGGATGAGTTCGGCCGGGCCGGGGTCGAGCGGGTGTTCTTCCTCAACGACCTGCGGTTCACCCCGATCCTGCAGGGCAATCGCCAGATGATCCGGGTGACCTCGCGTAAACCGGTCAAAGAACCGTTTCTGAATTTTCTGCTGCAGCTCAACCAGCCCAATGGCCGCTTGCTGCGCGAGTACACGGTGCTGATCGATCCACCCGGTTCGCCGAACATCGTGCCGGCCACGGATGAGCCCGAGCCGCGCGGGCAATCCTCTGAATTCCCCTCCGTCGAACCCGCCACGACGGCGCCTGCGGCTGCCCAGGGCAAACGTGACGCCGCACCTTCAGCGCCAGTGCCACCCGCGCCTGCAGCGGCCAACGCGGCCAACGCGGCACTGGCCGAGCAATTGGCGGCCAGCGTGCTGCAGAACCAGCAACTGCAAAAGACCGTCGATGAGCTGAACGCGAAACTGCAGGCGCAGGATGTCCAGATGGCTGATGGCAAAAAGCAGGTCAGCGATCTGCAAACGCGTTTGACCGAGCTGCAAAAGCCAGCGGCGCCTGTCATCACGCCGGCGGCACCAGCGCCTGCATCAACCGCAGCGCCGCAAGCCGAAGACGATGGCCTCAATTGGCCGCTGCTGGGTGGCTTGCTGCTGTTGTTGGGACTGTTGGGCGGCGGGCTGTTCCTGCGCCGTCGACGGCAACTGGCCCGGGATGCTGCGCCAGTGGGTTTTGTCCCGACAGGCCCTCAACCGGACTTTGATGACACCCCCACCGCACCCTCGACCAGCATCAGCGCTGCCTCCGAGCAGCGTGAAGAACCAGCGGCGGGCGATGTGCTGGAGGCGGTGGGGATCTACCTGGCCTACGGACGCCTGAACGAGGCCGTCGGGCTGTTACGCAATGCGCTGGACAAGGAGCCGGAACGCAACGATCTGGGCCTGCAGTTACTTGAGGTGCTGGGTCGCCAGGGCGACAGCGCGGCGTATGAGCAACAGGAAAGCCAGTTGCGCGGGGCAGGGGTTGATCCGCAGCAATTGGAGGCGATCCGTGCGCGTCATCCAAAGCTCAACAGTGTTGCACCGCTGACGCCGGTGTTGCCTGTCATCGCTGCGGCACCGGTCGCTGCTGCGCAACCCACGTCTGAAGATGATTTCGAATTGAACCTGGGCGAGTTGTCGATGGACTCCAGTTGGGATCTGGAGGATAGCCGTGCGGCAGCGGACAAGTCCTCAGCAGACGCCGCCGCGTCGGGTTCGGGCCTTGAGGTGATGCCGGCAGACTTCGAGTTGCCCGAAACCGCAGAGAACGACGAGGCGGAACTGGAATGGGTCCCTGAGCCGGACGCACAGCCGCTGGACGATGACTTTCTCAATCAGTTCGGCGGTCCGCCGCCATCACTGGCGCTGGAGCCGCTGGTATTGCAAGAGCCGGAACCTGTAACCGGGTCGGGGAAACTCGAACAGGCGCAGACCTGCATCGATGACGGCGACATCGACAGCGCGATCGCGTTGCTCAATGAGTTGCTCAGGGAAGGGGATGAACCCCTTAAACAAACCGTCAGAACCTTGCTGGCGGGTATTCGTTGATCTGAGTGTCATTGGCTGATGCGGTGCCTGTTCTGACGCCTTCGCGAGCAAGCTCGCGAAGGCGGATTGTCAGGCGACATCAAATCAGGACAGTGCCTAGAACGTCTGCCCCAGATTCAGATAAACCGCCTGCTCATTCGCATCATTCAAGCCATACGTGAAATTCAACGGCCCCAACGGCGTATCGAAACCGATGAACACGCTGGCGGCATTGATGTAGCCACTGTCGAATTCATTATCGTTGTTCCACGCCCGGCCACGTTCCAGTGAGGCGCCGGCGTATAGCGGGAAGTCCAGCGGCAGGTACGAACGTGGCGTCAACCGGCGGTAATACACCGCGCGCATCAGGCTGACGTTCTGCCCGGAGATCGAATCCTCGCGGAACCCCGACAACTGCCGCGCACCGCCCAGCAGGAAGCTTGATGTCACCACATTGGCGTCGTCCAGGGTACGGCCGTAGCGCCCGCCGAGAATCAGCGTGTCGGGGCCATGGCTCATGGCTTTGTCGAGTTTGAACTCCCACTGTCGGTAGCGCGTGTCCGAGCCCAGGCCCGGTTCGAATTGCATCAGGGTCAGGCTGACGTCCTTGCCTTCGTGGGGGAAGTAGACGTTGTCCAGCGAGTCGAACGAGTACTTCAACGAATAGAACCCTTCGGTGAAGTTTTCGCTCGGCAGGTCCTGATCGCCGATCCGCACATCCGCCTTGCCCCAGGCCTCGCCGACCCCGAAGCGGATTTCGCCGTTATTGCCGATCTGCCGGCCAACGTTGAGGCCGAAACCGTAGCGTTCGACGCGGTATTGGGCGATCGGGTCGTTGTCGAGCACGGCGTCGACGTTCTGCGCCTCAAAGGCGGCATACGGGGCGACGAAGTAGCGTGAGCCGACGTCCAGCGGCTGATAGAACTCGGTGTAGAGCTCCTGCTTGTCGCCGATTTGCGCCCGGGTCAGCCATTCGGCGCCGAGGCGGTTGATGCCATTGATGCGATAGCTGGCGCCAAGGTTGAAAGCGCTGTCGCCGCGCATGTCGTCCGACAGGTTCAGGCCGACGCGCAGGTAATCGGTGCCGCTGCGTTTGCCCCGGGCGCTGATCACCAACGTGTGATCCTGGCCCTTGTGCACCACGCGGTACTGCACCTGTTCGAAGTAGTCCAGACCGTACAGCGTGCCCATGTCCGAGTGCAGCCGGCCGAGGTCCAGCGGTTCACCGATGGGCTGGCGGATGTAATAGCGGATCACCTCGTCACCGACTTTCGAGTCGTTCTCGACCTTGATCGCAGTGATGATCGGGGTGCGCTGCCCCGGCGCGCGGGCGGCATTGAGTTCGGCGTCCTGGGATTGCCGGGGCTTGAGCTGTGCGAGTCGGGCGTCGAGAATCCGTGTGGCGCGGTAACCGGCGTCGATCATCTCCTGGGCCTTGCCGAAATCGGTGACGCCGAACGCCGCCAGCGCCGGCTGGATCAGCACATCGGAGGGCTTGAGGGCGGCCAGTTGCTCTTCGGAGTTGCGCCGGGTCATCAAGGTGATCGACTGGTTCAGCACGTCGACCACGGTGGTCAGTTGCTTGCGGTTGCGCAGCGGGGTGCCGATGTCAACGACGATCGCCACATCGACGCCCATTTCCCGCGCGACGTCGAGGGGGATGTTGTCGGTCATGCCGCCGTCCACCAGCAGTCGTCCGTCCAGCTCGACCGGGGCGAACACCGCCGGGATCGACATGCTGGCGCGGATCACCTGGGGCAGGTGGCCTTTGCGGAACACCACTTTTTCGCCATTGGCGATGTCGGTGGCGACGGCGCGGAACGGGATCGGCAGTTTGTCGAAGTCCCGGGTATCACTGGTGTGCGCCAGCAGGCTTTCCAGCATCAGCGCCAGGTTCTGGCCCTGAATCACCCCCAGCGGCAGGCCGAGGCTGCCGTCATCGCGAAAACTCAGTTGCTGTTTCACCAGAAAATCGCGGTCGTCCTGCTTGCGTCGAAACGGCACGTCTTCCCGTGGCGGGGAATCGGACAGCGCCTGCTGCCAGTCGATATTCAGCGCAAGTTTTTCCAGTTCATCGATCTTGTAGCCCGAGGCATACAGGCCACCGACTACCGCGCCCATGCTGGTGCCGGCGATCGCATCGATCTTGATGCCTTGTTCCTCGAGTGCCTTGAGCACGCCGATGTGCGCCAGGCCACGGGCGGCACCGCCGGACAGCACCAGACCGACTTTCGGGCGTGGCGCTTCGGCAGCATGAACGCTGACATCAACAAAAAACGGCAGGAAGCCAAGCAGCAGGCAGAACAGCAAACGGCGCATGGTGAGTCTCGGGGCAAGCGATAAAGCCGGCTATTATAGCGGCGCCCTCTGTCTCAGGAGTTTCAGTGAACATGACCGTCGCCAAAGCGGAAATCGTCATCACCTATTGCACCCAATGCCAGTGGCTGTTGCGCGCCGCGTGGCTGGCGCAGGAGCTGCTCAGCACCTTCGGCGATGACCTCGGCAAGGTCTCGCTGGTGCCCGGCACCGGCGGGGTGTTCCACATCAGCTGCGACGACGTGCAGATCTGGGAGCGCAAGGCGGACGGTGGTTTTCCCGAGGCCAAGGTGCTCAAGCAGCGGGTGCGCGATCAGATCGACCCTGACCGCGACCTCGGCCACAACGACCGTACTCAGTGAGACGCGGCTTCGGCAGCGACGGTTTTCTTGTCGGCACTGCCTGACATCCGCGCCGAGACCACGATGGCGACGATGATCAGTGCGCCGCCGATCAGCATGCGCACGGTCGGGTTTTCGTCGAACAGCAGCCAGGCGATGGTGATGCCGTAGACCGGTTCCATGGCGAACACCACGGCGGCGGTACGTGCCTTGATCACCGCCAGGCTGGCGACGAACAGGCTGTGCGCGACGCCGGTGCAGAACACCCCGAGCAGACCGATCCACAACCAGTCCAGGGCCCGTACTTCGCTCAGTTGCGGGGCGGCGACCGGCAGCAGACACAGCGTCACTACCACGTTCTGACACAGCGCCGCCTGCACCGCCGGGATGCGCCCGGAGCTGGCGCGGTTGGTCAGCGAGAGCAGGGCGAACAGCAGGCCCGACAGCACCGCCCAGAGCAGCCCGGTGGTGGCGCCGCTGGCGAGGTCGAACGCCGGGGTGACCAGCACCAGGCCGACGCTGACCAGCACCACCAGCACGATTTCATTGGTGCGGATGCGTTCGCGGAAGATCAACCCTTCGAGAATCACCGTGAAGGCCGGGAAACTGGTAAAGCCCAGCGTCGCGATCGCCACCCCGGCCACCTTCACCGCGATGAAAAAACTCACCCAGTGCCCGGCCAGCAATACGCCGCTGAGCGCCAGGCGCCGCCAATCGACCGCCTGCAGTTTCTGCCAGCCGTTCTGGCTGGCGAAGCGGGCGAAAAAGGCCAGGGCGAGCACGGCGAACGCGGCGCGGCCGAAGACGATGACCGCCGGCGAGGCGGCAGCGAGTTTGCCGAACACACCGGTCAGGCCGAACATCAGAGCGCCGATATGCAGGGCGCCGAGGGCGGTACGCGGAGTCATTGCAATCCTTCTTGAGTCTGTCGATACACAACACCATCACTGTAGGAGCTGCCGCAGGCTGCGATCTTTTGATCTTGAAAAGTCAAAATCAAAAGATCGCAGCCTGCGGCAGCTCCTACAGGGGAACATGGGAGACATTGAAGCGTGTTGCGGCGCAGAAGTCTGTCGGCGAACTAGCGTTTTTTGTCGCAGGAATCGCGGCGCAACCGGCCGGGCGAGGCACCGAACTCACGCAGCACTGCTGCGCAGAAAGCACTTTGCGAGCTGTAACCGACCCGGCTGGCGACCTCGCCGATCGGCAACGCGGTCTCGCGCAACAGGCCGACCGCCTTGTGCAGGCGCCGGCTGCGAATGTAGTCCATCGGTGTCTGCCCGCATTCGGCCATGAAGCGTGCATGCAGACGTGCGCTGGACAGCCCGGCGATCTGCGCCAGGTCGGCCACTTGCAGCGGATAGGCGGCGTATTGCTCGATGTGCGCATCGAGGGCCGCGTAGGGCAGGCGGCGGGCGCTGAGTTCAGCGGGGCGGGTGTGATTCAGGCTGG
Source organism: Pseudomonas serboccidentalis (assembly GCF_028830055.1). Classification (NCBI taxonomy): domain Bacteria; kingdom Pseudomonadati; phylum Pseudomonadota; class Gammaproteobacteria; order Pseudomonadales; family Pseudomonadaceae; genus Pseudomonas; species Pseudomonas serboccidentalis. Next base: position 4,244,089 of record NZ_CP101655.1, on the reverse strand, counting down.
CCAGCAACAGCACCGCGCCCTGGCGGGCGATCAACGGATCGCTGACCGGGCTGTTCGCCAGCCAACTGACCAGCTGACTTTGTCCGGCGTCCAGCGCCAACCGCGCCGGGCGGTCGAGCAACTGGCGACTGGCCTCGGCATGCTCGCCCAGCGAATCCGTCAGCCATTGCTCGTTGGGGATGTCCAGCACCAGGCAACGGCTGCCTTGCGGGCTGCCGCAGGCGTGATGGGCGCCGGACGGGACGACCACGAAACTCTGCTGGCGCACCTGACTGCCACGGCCCTCGACTTCGAAATCCAGCGCGCCCGACAAACCGAACACCAGTTGCGCGTGGTCGTGGCTGTGGACGATCAGGTCGTGGGTGTATTGGCGCAGGGTCAGGATCGGGCGCATGGCAGAAGTCTCCGAAGTGAGCGCCAGTCTACACCGGGGCCACCGGTCTGCGCGCTGTCACACGATTGACGCATGCCTGTCATGGTCGATTAACCCGGCGGGCGCACTCTTGCGAAAACATCGCAGAGGGTTGCCCATGACCAGCGCCGAGCTCGCCAGACCCAGCCGTAAACAACGGGTGCGTACCCTGTGGATTTCCGACGTGCACCTGGGCACGCGGGATTGCCAGGCCGAGCACTTGTCGCAATTTCTCAAGGGCTACCACGCCGACAAGATCTACCTGGTGGGTGACATCATCGACGGCTGGAAGCTGCGCGGCGGCATGTACTGGCCGCAGGCGCACACCAACGTGATCCGCCGCCTGCTGACCATGAGCAAGCGCGGCACCGAGGTGATCTACGTCACTGGCAACCATGACGAATTTTTGCGCCGTTATTCGAAGCTGATCCTCGGCAACATCCAGTTGGTCGACGAAGCAGTACACGTCACGGCCGATGGCCGGCACCTGCTGGTGATTCACGGCGATCAGTTCGATGTGATCACCCGTTATCACCGCTGGCTGGCCTTTCTCGGCGACTCGGCCTACGAATTCACCCTGACCCTCAATCGCTGGCTCAACCACTGGCGGGCCCGCTATGGCTACGGTTACTGGTCGTTGTCAGCGTACCTCAAGCACAAGGTCAAGACCGCGGTGAGCTTCATCAGCGACTTCGAAGAAGCCATCGCCCACGAGTGCGTCAAGCGCGAATTGCATGGCGTGGTCTGCGGGCACATTCACCATGCCGAGATTCGCAAGGTCGGCGAGGTGGACTACCTCAATTGCGGCGACTGGGTGGAGTCGTGCACGGCGTTGATCGAGCACTGGGACGGCACGATCGAGTTGTATCGACTGGCGGATGCGCAGGCGCGGGAGGCGCAGCTCAAGGCGGCCAAGGTCGCTGAACTTGCCTGAGTCTTCGGTTGTCAGGGAGGGCCTCATCGCGAGCAGGCTCACTCCTACAGTTGGAATGCGGTCAACTGTAGGAGTGAGCCTGCTCGCGATGAACCGCGTAGCGGTTCGCCTTACGCCGGGCTGTGTTCTTCCATCGCTGCTTTGTAGATCGAGTGCTTCGGCTGGGCAAACAGCCGCTCCATCATCGGTTCGAAAAAGCTCAGCGGCAGGCTGTCATACGCCGGGTCGAATGCCGCCGCATCGTACTTCGCACAGAATTCGGCGGTTGCCTGAAACTGCGGATGCTCCTTGAATTGCTCGCGCAGATGCCGGTCCATGCCCAAGTGATGGAAGAAGTAGTAGCCCTGAAAGATGCCGTGCTTTTCGACCATCCACAGGTTCTCGGCGCTGACGAACGGCTTGAGAATCGCCGCCGCGATGTCCGGGTGATTGTAGGACCCGAGGGTGTCGCCGATATCGTGCAGCAGCGCACAGACCACGTATTCCTCGTCACGCCCGTCGCGAAAGGCGCGGGTCGCGGTTTGCAGCGAGTGGGTCAGGCGATCCACCGGGAAGCCGCCGAAATCGCCCTCTAACAACTTCAGGTGCGCGACGATCCGCGACGGCAGTTGCCGGGCATAGGCGCTGAAGTCTGCGGCGATGATCGCCCAGTCTTCCTGTGTGCCGTCCTTCATGTGGGTGAAGCGGGCATTGGCGTTCATCGGCAAGCCTCCTTGGTGTGTCGGGGTTCAGAACGCCACGCGGCCGAGGATCATGTCGCGGTACATGACGAAGTCGCCGAGCAGGCTGTACAGCGGGTGCTGGAAGGTCGCCGGGCGGTTCTTTTCAAAGAAGAAATGCCCGACCCAGGCAAAGCTGTAACCGGCCAGCGGCAAGGCGAGCAACAGCAGCCAGGCGCCCTTGGCGATGGTCATGGCCAGAATGAAAATCACCAGCGTGGTACCGACGAAATGCAACCGGCGGCAGGTACTGTTGCTGTGTTCGCTGAGGTAGTACGGATAGAACTCAGCGAACGTATTGAATTGTTTGATGTTTTCCACGACTGCGATCTCTGTGGTTATTGTTCTGACGGCAAGTTGTTCGGCGGGTAGCTTATTTGAGTCTAGAGTGAACAGTGGCATCAGCCAGTGACAATGGGCGCCACTTTAGTATCCTTCGCAAATCGGGTCGTAGCATGCGATCCATCATGTAAAAGAATAACGCCATGAGCGAACGAACGACTTCTGCAAGCTGGGCGATGGGGATTGTCAAAGCATTGGAGATGGACGGCCTGGATTGCCGGGCACTGTTCAAGCAACTGGGGCTCGATTACGCCGCCCTGGATGATCCGGATGCACGCTTCCCGCAAGATTCCATGACCCGACTCTGGCAACGGGCGGTCGAGCTGTCCGGCAACCCGGCGATCGGTCTGAACATGGGCAAGGTGGTGCGACCGGCCTCGTTCCATGTCGCCGGCTACGCCTTGATGTCGAGCAATACCCTGGCCGAAGGCTTTCAACGGCTGGTGCGTTATCAGCGGATCATCGCCGAAAGCGCCGACCTGAGTTTTCGTCTGCTCGAAGAGGGTTATGCACTGATTCTGACGGTACATGGCGATCACCTGCCACCGACCCGACAGAGCGCCGAAGCCTCGCTGGCCTGCGCACTGAGCCTGTGCGGCTGGCTGACCGGGCGCGCGCTGCACCCGGTCAAAGTGTTGTTTCAGGGCGACGAGCCCCAAGACCTGCAACCCTACAGACACGCCTTCCATGCGCCGCTGATGTTCAACGCGCCGTACGATGCGTTGATTTTCGAACGGGCCGACATGGAAGCACCACTGCCCACCGCCAACGAAGCCATGGCGCTGTTGCACGACCGGTTTGCCGGGGAATACCTGGCGCGTTTTTCCGAAAGCCGCGTGACCCATAAGGCGCGGCAGGTGCTCTGTCGTTTGCTACCCCAGGGCGAGCCCAAGCGCGATACGGTGGCGCAGACCCTGCATCTGTCGCAGCGCACCTTGCAACGGCGCTTGCAGGAGGAGGGCACGAGTTTCCAGCAGTTGCTCGATGACACCCGGCGTGAACTGGCCGAGCAATACCTGGCGCAGCCAACCATGACCCTGCTGGAGATTGCCTATCTGTTGGGGTTTGCCGATCCGAGCAACTTCTTCCGCGCGTTCCGTCGCTGGTTCGACACCACGCCCGGCGATTACCGGACGCGGCTGCTGCAGGCGCCGATCAGTGACGCCAAAAGGCCGGAATACACAGTACAAACACCGTAATGATCTCCAGTCGGCCGAGCAGCATGCCGAACGACAGGATCCACTTGGCTGCATCCGGCAGGGTGGCGAAGTTGCCCGCCGGACCGATGGTCTCGCCCAGGCCCGGGCCGACGCCGGACACGGTGCTGGCAGCGCCGGTCAGTGCGGTCATCCAGTCGACGCCGAGCAGCGACAGCAGCAGGGCGATCACGCAGATGGTGATGGCGAAGAAGAACGAAAAGGTCAGAATCGAACGCACGATCTCTTCGTCGAGACGGTGGCCGTTGTACTTCTGCTTGATCACCGCGCGCGGGTGAATCAACTGGTTAAGGTTGGCCTTGAGCAGGATGTAGGCGACCTGGAAACGGAAGATCTTGATCCCGCCCGCCGTCGAGCCCGAGCATCCACCCACAAAGCCCAGATAGAAGAACAGCATCAGCGAGAAGTTGCCCCACAGGCTGTAGTCGCCGAGGGCGAAACCGGTGGTGGTGACCACCGAGGTCACGTTCAGCGCCACATGCCGCAGCGCTTCCAGCCAATGCAGCTTGGTGGTCCACCAGTACCAGGTGCCGAGCACCAGCCAGGTCACCAGCAACATGCCGAGCAACCCCTGTACTTGCTGATCCTTGATCAGCGCACGACGGTTACCGCGCATGGTCGCGACGTACAGGGTGAACGGCAGGCTGCCGAGGATCATGATCACCACCGCGACCCAGTGCACCGCCGGTTGCGTCCACTTCGCCAGCGACTGGTCGGAGGTCGAGAAACCGCCGGTGGAAATCGCCGACATTGCGTGGTTGACCGCATCGAACGGGCTCATCCCGGCCCACCAGAACGCCAGGCTGCCGAGGATGGTGATGCCGACGTACGCCGCCACGATCAGCCGCGCCACCATGTGCGAGCGCGGCATGACCTTTTCCGAACGGTCGGACGATTCGGTCTGGAACAGGCGCATGCCGCCGATGCGCAGCAGCGGCAGAATCGCCACCGCCATGCCGATGAAGCCGATGCCGCCGAGCCAGTGCAGCAGCGAGCGCCACATCAGGATCCCCGGCGACATGGTGTCCAGCCCACTGAGCACGGTCGAGCCGGTGGCCGTGATGCCGGACATGCTTTCGAAAAACGAGTCGGTGTAGCTGATGTGCTGGGTCAGCAGGAACGGCAGCGCGGCGAAAATGCACACCACCAGCCAACTGCTGACGGTCAGCAGGTACATGTCGCGCGGGCGCAGGTGGATGTGTTCGGGGCGCCCGGGGATCACCAGCGCGAGGCCGGCGACGAAGGTGATCATGCTCGCCCAGAGGAACGACGGCAGGTCGCTGGTGCGTTCGAAAATCACCAGGGTGGCCATGGGCACGACCATGGCGACGGCCAGGGTGATCAGGAAGATGCCGATGATGAAACCAATGATCCGTAAGGTCGGCAACGCCATGAAGTCCGCTCGGGCTGAAGTGGGAAGGGCGCCATTCTACCCATGAGGCAGGGCATGTAAACCGGCATCCCGTTGGCAGATGAAGCTAGAATAGCCGCACATTTTTCTCAGGAGGTGGCCGATGCAGGCTCTCGACGCTTTGCTCAACCGTGTTTCCGTTCCCCGACTGGTCGAACCGGCCCCCACCGCGCAGCAGCGCGAAGCCTTGTTCGGTGCAGCCCTGCGCGCACCGGATCACGGCCACTTGCAGCCGTATCGTTTCCTGACCGTCGAAGGCGCGGCACGCGAGCAAATGGGCGAGCTGCTGGCCGAAGCGGCGCAGATGCAGGACGGTGAAGTCACCGAAGCGATGATCGACAAGGCCCGCAACGGCCCGCTGCGGGCGCCGCTGGTGGTCGTGGTGATCGCGAAACTGCAGGAACACGCCAAGTATCCGAAGTCCGAGCAATTGCTGGCAGCTGGCTGTGCAGCCCACGGGATCCTGCTGGCGGCGTACGCGCAGGGCATCGGGGCGGTGTGGCGCACCGGTGATCTGGCGTATTCAGCGCACGTGGCCAAGGGGCTGGGCCTGAGCGAAGGTGAGCAGGTGATTGCGTTCCTGTACCTCGGCACGCCGCAGAAAGAGCCGCGTGTGGCCGAGAAGGCTGATCTGGCCGAATTCGTCAGCGCCTGGCCGGGTGAAGCCTGACGCCACCGATCCAATGTAGGAGTGAGCCTGCTCGCGATTGCGGTGGGTCAGGCACCTTTTATTCCGACTGATACGCCGCAATCGCGAGCAGGCTCACTCCTACAGGTTTTGCTCAGGGTTGGACAACGGCACCCGGCACTAACGGTAACTCCAGGCTGGCCACAAACCCGCCGTCAGGATGATTGGCCAGGGTCAGGCTCCCGCCATGCCGCTCCGCCGCGCGCCTGGCAATCGCCAATCCCAGGCCATGTCCTGCCGCCGTCTGCCCCGGGGCCCGATAAAACGGCTCGCCCAACTGGCTCAGATGCTCGGCCTGCACACCCGGCCCATGGTCGCGCACGCTCACCACGATCCGTTCGCCCTGGCGCGAAGCCTGCATTTCAATCGGCTGATCCACCGGGTTGAAGCGCTGGGCGTTGCGCAGCAGGTTATCGACGGCGCGTTCGATCATGGTCGGCCAGCCGGTCATGCTCAATTGCGGTTCCGCATCCAGCCGCACGGTCTGCTCCGGCGAGCCAAGCTGCGCGTCCTTCTGCAGTGTGCCGAGCAGCGCATTCAGATCCACTTCTTCAGCACTGGCGTTATCGGCATCGACCCGCGCCAGCACGAGGATTTCACTGATCAACGCTTCCAGCCGATCGCACTCGCGGGTCAGGCGCGGCCAGAGTTTCTCGCGTTCTTCGGGGCTGGCGCGCTCGGCCAGTGCCAGCGCAATGCGCAGCCGCGCCAGCGGTGAGCGCAGTTCGTGAGATACATCGCGCAGCAACTGACGCTGACTGCCGATCAGACTTTGCAGACGCGCGCCCATGCGGTTGAAGTCGGTCGCGAGCACGCCGAACTCATCACGGCGGTTCGCCAGTTTGGCCAGGCTGTTCTGTTGATAGGTGGTTTGCCCCAGATCGTGCACCGCACTGCGCAAACGACTGAGCGGGCGGGTGATGGAGAAGGTCACCAGCAGACTGAACAGGGTCAGCACCACCAACGCGATGCCCAGCGCACTCAACGGCCACAGCAGGCTTTCGCGGTGCCAGGCGTCGAGTTCCGGGTGCGGGATGCGGAAGATGAACAGGTAGGTGTCGCCGGTTTTGTCACTGGTGAATTCGTCGGTCAGACGGCGCCATGGCAGACGCCGGTCATCGTTGTTCTGCCGGGCTTCGAACGCGGCGGCACGACGCGGGAAGGTGCCGCGAACCACCGGGTCGCCGCTTTCGTTCAGCACCTGGACGTCGATGTGGTATTGGCGCTTGCGCTGTTGAAGGATTTCCTGCGCGGCGTCTTCGCCCTGGGCTTCGTAGGTTTGCGTCCATTCGGCGGCCAGGGTGTTGAGTCCCGGATGGCGGCTGAGGATCCACGCGTCCTGGTTGAGCATGTGCCCGAGCAGAATGGACAGCCCGGCCACCAGGGCAATGGCCAGCCAGAAGCTCGCGAGAATACGCCAGAACAATGAACGCACAGAAAATCCTCAATCAAACGCGTAACCCCTGTAGGAGCTGCGGCACGCTGCGATCTTTTGATCTTATTTTTCAGAAGCAAAATCAAAAGATCGCAGCGTGCCGCAGCTCCTACAGAGGGCGGATGTGAACAGGCCCGACGGTGTCAGCCATCGGGCCTGTGGTTAAAACATTATTGCGCTTTTTGCGGCTGTTGCGCCTTCCACGCCTTGAACTCGGCCCATTCGGCGCGGCGTTCAGCCTGTTTTTTCTGGATCTCGTCGAATTTCTTCTGTTGATCCGGTTTCAGCAGGTTGCGCACGTCGGCTTCGGCTTTCTTGTGGTTGGCCGCCATCTCGTCCTTCATGGCTTTCTGGTCAGCCGGCGAGAGTTTTTCCAGGTACTTCTCGACCACCTGGCGACGTTCGTGCATCTGCTCGCCCATGATCTTGCGGATCTGATCGCGCTGTTCGCGAGTCAGGTCGAGTTGGCTGTACGGGCCTTTGCCGTGCATGCCGTGCATCTGACCGCCGTGGCGTGCACCGTCCATCGGGCCATCCATCGGACCGCCATCCTGTGGCATGGCCATGGCGACGGTTGGCAGAGCGGCAGCGAACATCAGAGCGATAAGAGTCTTGCGCATGGTGTATCTCCTTGTCTCGTTCCCGGTACGTTCCGGATGAGTACAGATTACGGAGATCAAGGTCAGCGGCGGTCAGCGCTGCGTAAAGCTTGGGTAAAGACGTTTTGCGCCCGACCTGACAAATATCACTGGCAAACCGGCTTGTGGCGAGGGAGCTTGCTCCCGCCGGGCTGCGAAGCGGCCCTCGCTTTTCAGCTCAAAAGCAGGGGACTGCTGCGCAGTCCAGCGGGAGCAAGCTCCCTCGCCACAGACGAGCAAGCGGTTACAGGCTGTAGTAGTAGCCGCGGCTGCGCAGGGCGACGATCCGTGGGCGGCCATCGGGGTGCGGGCCGATCTTTTTGCGCAGGTTGCTCACGTGCATGTCGAGGCTGCGGTCATACAGGGTCAGCTTACGACCGAGGGCCAGTTGCGCCAGTTCCTGTTTGTCCAGCGGCTCGCCGGGCTGCTTGAGCAGGGCTTCGAGCAAACGGCTTTCGGAAACGGTGAGGGTCAGTTCTTTCTCGTCGATGCTGACCACGCCGCGCACCGGGCTGAAGCTCAGGTCGCCCAGTTCGAGCTGGGTCGACACGGCAGCCGGATGACTGCGACGCAGCACGGCGCGCAGGCGAGCGGTGAGTTCGCGCGGATCACAGGGCTTGGCCAGGTAATCGTCAGCGCCCAGCTCCAGACCGAGGATGCGATCCAGCGGTTCGCCACGGGCCGAGAGCATCAGCACCGGCAGATCGGCGTGTTCGCTGCGCAGTTGCTTGAGCAGTTCCAGACCGCTGCCATCGGGCAGCATCACGTCCAGCACCACCGCTGCCGGGGCCGATTCGGCCAAGGCCTTGCGGGCGCTCTGGCCATCGTGGCAGGCACGTACCTGAAAGCCTTCCTGGCTCAGCCAACTGCTCAGGAGTTCGCACAACTCCTGGTCATCATCAATCAGTAACAGCTCGCTCATGACTCACTCAATTTAGCCATTGCCGACGTTTTCGGCTTGCTCCACTGGCAAAGATACCGCAGAGCAGCGCCAATAGCGCTACCCCGGCGCCCGTGACGAACCATTGCTGCTGTTCAGTCAACAGACGCGGCAACGGGCTGGCCTGGACTTCCTTGAGTTGCAGCTTCAGGCGCTGGTTCTCCTGGCGCAACCGGGCGAGCTGGGCGCTTTCGCGTGCGTTGTCGGCATTTTGCAGTTGTTTGTTCAGTTCTTCCCGCTGCTGCTCGCTGACCTTCAGGCGCTGCTGCAACTCGGTAATCTGGCTGCCGGCACTCAAAGACAATGGCGTGGAGCTGCCGCTTTCGGTGGTTTCCTCACCGTGGGCGGGTGCCATGATCGACAGCGTGACCCACATCAGACACAACGGACCTTTGCGCATTGCGACTCCTGCTAGCAAATGGATATTGGGCAGGTTGTCGGCAGGCAAACGAGAATAATGAGCGATTGAGAGTGCGATGAATCGGGAAGGTTCAGCGTGAGAAAAAGACGTGTATGGGGCAGAGGTGCTTTTGTGGCGAGGGGGCTTGCCCCCGTTCGGCTGCGCAGCAGTCGCAGATGATGGCGCGCGGTGCGTAAGGCACACCGCGTTGAATGGTTCTGGGGTTGCTTCGCAGCCCAACGGGGGCAAGCCCCCTCGCCACAAGGGAGCGATAGCCTTATGGCAGAACTTGCTTGAACGGCTTGACGATCACGTTGGCGTACACACCGGCGGCGACGTACGGATCGGCATCGGCCCAGGCCTGGGCGGCGCTCAGGGAGTCGAACTCGGCGACGATCAGGCTGCCGGTGAAACCCGCAGCGCCCGGATCATTGCTGTCGACCGCCGGGTGCGGGCCGGCCAGCACGATGCGGCCCTCGCCCTTGAGCACTTGCAGGCGTTCCAGGTGGGCCGGGCGCGCGGCGAGGCGGGCTTCGAGCGAGTTGGCGACGTCGGTGGCAATGATTGCGTAGAGCATGTCAGTCCTCGGTTTTTGGCGTTGTGGTATCGGCGTCGTGCAGGTGACGGGACAGGTAGATGCCCTGACCGACCAGGAACAGCACGGTCATGCCCAGGCTGCCGAATACTTTGAAATCGACCCAGATGCTCTGGAAGGTGAACGCCACGAACAGGTTGGCGGCTCCGCAGAACAGGAAGAAGGCGATCCAGGCGATGTTCAGGCGGGTCCAGACCGGATCCGGCAGGGTCAGCGCGTGGCCCATGATGCGTTTGATCAGCAGGCGGTCACCGATGAAGTGACTGCCGATGAAGGCCAGGGCGAACAGCCAGTTGACCACCGGGGCTTTCCATTTCAGGAAGGTCTCGCTGTGGAAGGCCAGGGTCAGGCTGCCGAACACCAGGCAGGCGATCAGGGTCAGCCATTGGCTCTTTTCCAGCTTGCGTTGCTTGATGAACAGTGCGCCGTAGACCACCAGGGAGCTGATGATCAGCATCGCGGTGGCGCTGTAAATACCGCCTACAGTCACCTCATGGCCGGCAATGTCGACGACCCGTGGATCAAGTTTGTAAACGATGAAAAACAGCAGAAGCGGGATGAAATCGATGAATTGTTTCACAGTGAGAGCCAGAAGCTGGATGTGGCGGCATAATAACAAACATATGGGCGCGCGATAGCGCCAGCTGATTTGAGGTTACAACTCCCCGTGAATGTTGATTTGCACTGCCACAGCACGGCCTCCGATGGCGCCCTGGCGCCGGCGGTTCTGGTTGCGCGTGCGTTCGAAAACGGCGTGCAAGTCCTGGCGTTGACCGACCATGACACCCTCGAAGGCCTTGCCGAAGCGCGCACCGCCGCCGAAGAACTGGGCATGCAACTGGTCAATGGCGTCGAACTGTCCTGCACCTGGGGCGGCGCGACCATCCACGTGCTGGGCTACGGTTTCGATGTCAACGCCGCGCCACTGGTCGAGGCGATCGCCCGATTGCACGATGGTCGCTGGCTGCGGTCCGAAGAAATAAGCCGCAAACTCGGCCTCAAAGGTATGCCCGGTGCCCTCGACGGCGCCCGGCAGATCCAGCAGGAACTGGGTGACAGCGGCAACGCCCCGGCCCGTCCGCATTTTGCCGACTGGATGGTGCGTGAAGGTTTTGTAAAGGATCGCGCCGAGGCATTCCGCAAATGGCTCGGCGCCGGCAAGCTCGGTGACGTCAAACAGCACTGGCCGACCCTGGAAGACACCGTCGGCACCCTGCGCTCCGCCGGGGCGTGGGTCAGCCTGGCGCATCCGTGGCACTACGATTTCACCCGCAGCAAGCGCCGAAAGCTGATTGCCGACTATATTCAAGCGGGCGGGCATGCGATTGAAGTGGTCAATGGCTTTCAGCCCGCAGAACAGGTGGGCAGCCTGGCAATCCTTGCCCGTGAGTTCGGTCTGCTGGTCAGCGCCGGCAGTGATTTCCATGGCCCTGGAGGCTGGTCCGAGATCGGCCAGTACCGGCCGGTTCCCGAGGACCTTCCACCCCTGTGGTGTCGGTTCAAACATGACACAGTTATTGCCGCCGTCTGAACAGGTAGAAAACGTGAGTCAATTTTTCCAGATACATCCGGAAAACCCGCAAGCGCGCCTGATCAAACAGGCAGTCGAGATCATCCGCAAGGGCGGGGTGGTGATTTATCCCACGGACTCGTCCTACGCCATCGGTTGCCAGATTGGCGACAAGACCGCCATCGAGCGGGTGCGACGCCTGCGTCAGCTGGATGAAAAGCACAACTTTGCGCTGATCTGCAGCGACCTGTCGCAACTGGGCAACTACGCCAAGATCGACACCGGCACCTTCCGCATTCTCAAGGCGCATTTGCCCGGGCCATACACCTTTATTCTCAACGCCACCCGCGAAGTGCCGCGCCTGCTGCTGCATCCGAAGAAGCGCACCATCGGCCTACGGGTGCCGAGCCATCCGATTGCCCTGGCCTTGCTGGCCGAACTCGGCGAGCCGCTGATGAGCGTGACCCTGATCATGCCCGGCGACGAAGATCCGTTGAGCGATCCATACGAAATGCGTCAATTGCTTGAGCACCAGGTGGACCTGATCATCGACGGCGGTTTCGGCGGGATCAAGGCGTCCACCGTGATCGACCTGACCGGCGACGACCCGGAAGTGATCCGCGTCGGTTGCGGCGACCCCGCGCCGTTCATGGTCGAGGCCTGAATGTCCGCAGTGGAAACCGTTGTCGATCCCCAGGCCGGCGCCCAGCAGGAACTGCCGTTTGCCATGGTCTATGGCCAGGCGGTCACGGAAATGCCGCTGGACCTGTACATCCCGCCGGATGCGCTGGAAGTCTTTCTCGAAGCTTTTGAAGGCCCGCTCGACCTGCTGCTGTACCTGATCCGCAAACAGAACATCAACATCCTCGACATCCCGGTAGCGGAAATCACCCGTCAGTACATGGGCTATGTCGAGTTGATGCAGTCGGTGCGTCTGGAACTGGCCGCCGAGTACCTGGTGATGGCCGCGATGCTCGCCGAGATCAAGTCGCGCATGCTCCTGCCTCGGGCCGAAACCGTCGAAGACGAAGAAGACGACCCGCGCGCCGAGCTGATCCGCCGCTTGCAGGAATACGAGCGCTTCAAGGCCGCTGCCGAAGGCATCGACGGCCTGAGCCGGGTCGGCCGCGATGTGGTCGTGCCCAAGCTCGACGCCCCCGAAGCTCGGGCGCGCAAGCTGTTGCCGGATGTCGCGCTGGAAGAGATTTTGATGTCCATGGCCGAGGTGCTGCGCCGTGGCGACATGTTCGAGAGCCACCAGGTCAGCCGCGAGGCACTGTCGACCCGCGAGCGCATGAGTGATGTGCTGGAACGATTGAAGGGCGGCGGCTTTGTGCCGTTCGTCGAGCTGTTCACCGCCGAGGAAGGCCGCCTCGGCGTGGTGGTGACCTTTATGGCGATCCTTGAACTGGTCAAGGAATCCTTGGTCGAGCTGGTGCAGAATGAGCCGTTCGCCGCGATCCACGTGCGAGCCCGAGCCGAATAACGAGTCGAAACATGAACCTGACTGAACCCCGCGAGCTGGCGCCCCTGCTTGAAGCCTTTCTGTTGGCCTCGGGAAAGCCGCAATCGCTTGAACGCCTTTTCGAACTGTTCGAGGAGGGCGAACGGCCCGAACCGCCGGTCTTCAAGAAAGCCCTGAGCCTGCTGGCCAAGTCCTGCGAGGGGCGGGCGTTCGAACTCAAGGAAGTCGCCTCGGGCTACCGCTTGCAGATCCGCGAGAAGTTTTCGCCATGGGTCGGGCGTTTGTGGGAAGAACGCCCGCAACGCTATTCCCGTGCGCTGCTGGAAACCATGGCGCTGATTGCCTATCGCCAGCCGATCACCCGGGGTGAAATCGAAGACGTGCGGGGCGTGGCGGTCAACACCAACATCGTCAAGACGCTGATCGAGCGTGAGTGGATCCGCATCGTCGGCTACCGCGACGTACCGGGCAAACCGGCGATGTTCGCCACCACCAAGGCGTTTCTCGATCACTTCAACCTGAAGAACCTCGAAGACCTGCCACCGCTGGCCGAACTGCGCGAGATGGAAACCGAGCCGGTGCTCGATTTCGACGACGCACCGGTGCCCGCCGGCCTGCAAGAGTTGGCCGACGCCAGCGCCGAACCGGAAGAGCCGAAAGAGGAAACCAGTTTCCACACCTTGCTGCTGGAGCTGGACAGCATGGAGGAGGGGATCAAGACCGACTTCGATGATTTGCTGCGTGATGCGGCCGATGGTGAGGCGCCGACGCCCGATGCAGTGACTCAGGTCGAGCCTGAGCCTGAAACCGCGATTGCCGAACCGGCCATCGAAGTTGAACTTGAAGTCGAGTCAGAAGCCGAACCGGAAGAAGACATCCTCGGCGTCGCCGAAGCCCGCGAAAAGCTGTTGGCCGCCGTTGCCGCCCTCGAACAACCGGCCCCAGAGCCCGAACTGAGCGAAGAAGAAGCCGAAGCCCGCGCCCTGGCCGAAGCGATCGAAGCCGAACGTCGCGAGTTCGACGACTGAGCCCGATCGCCTGAACACTGCCGCCCCCCTGTAGGAGTGAGCCTGCTCGCGATGGCGGTGTATCTGGCAAGAAGGTGTTGACTGACACACCGCTATCGCGAGCAGGCTCACTCCTACAAAGGATTGTGTGCTTCTGGAGTGAGTATGAGTTCCACCAAAGACCCCTGCATCAGCCTCTGCAAATTCACCGACGACATCTGCCTGGGCTGCGGCCGCAGCAAGCGCGAGATTCGCGCCTGGAAGAAGCTCGACAAGGACGACAAGCGCACGGTACTGGCCGAAGCCGCGCTGCGCCTGATCAAACTCGGTGGCGCCGGTCGGCGGAAAAAGAAATAACTGTCGATCGATCAGCTAGTCTCTGATGCGCGACGGCGCACATCCGCGTATGATTCGCGACCCTTCGGCGATCCCTTCGCCCGAATACCCGTTTTCAAAGCTTCAGGCGCCGCCTGAACAGACCACACCGGGAGGTGCCCAGATGAGTGACATCAATCAGAAAGACGACCAGGAAATCGGCCCCGCAGGCGAAAAGCTGCAGAAAGTCCTCGCCCGTATCGGCGTCGGCTCGCGCCGTGACGTCGAAGCCTGGATCAGCCAGGGCCGGATCAAGGTCAATGGCAAAGACGCCACCCTCGGCCTGCGTGTCGACATGCACGACGCCATCACCATCGATGGCAAGGTGATCAAGCGCGAAGAGGCTGCCGAGTCGGTCCGCCGCGTGATCATGTACAACAAGCCTGATGGCGAAATCTGCACCCGTGACGACCCGGAAGGCCGTCCGACCGTGTTCGACAAACTGCCGCGTCCGAAAGAAGGTCGCTGGATCAACATCGGTCGTCTCGACATCAACACCACCGGTCTGCTGATGTTCACCACCGACGGTGAACTGGCCAACCGCCTGATGCACCCGTCCTACGAGATGGACCGTGAGTACGCCGTGCGTGTACGCGGTGAAGTCGACGATGAAATGATCGAGCGCCTGAAGGCGGGCGTGGTGCTGGAAGACGGCCCTGCGCGTTTCACCGACATTCAACAGGCACCGGGCGGCGAAGGCTTCAACCACTGGTACCACTGCGTGGTGATGGAAGGCCGTAACCGTGAGGTTCGTCGTCTGTGGGAATCCCAGGGGTTGGTGGTCAGCCGTCTGAAGCGCGTGCGTTTCGGTCCGGTGTTCCTCAACTCCGACCTGCCAATGGGCCGCTGGCGCGAAATGAGCCAGTACGAAGTCGACGTGCTGAGCGCCGAAGTCGGCCTGACGCCGGTGGCGATGCCGCAACTGAACGCCAAGAGCAAAGACAAGCTGGAGCGTATGCAGCGCAAATCGTCGCGGCCGATGGCCAAGACCGAGCGCGTACGCACGCTGCGTCCTGCTGCTGGCGCGCCGACCGGCCCGCGTCAGAGCCGTGAGCCGCAGATCGAAGGTGAGCGTCCAGGGCGCAAGCCAGTGGCCCGTGACGGCGAGCGCGCACCGCGTCCGGCCAACGGTCGCACTGAGCGTGGCGAGCGTGGCGCTCCTGCCGGTCGCGGTACGCCAGTGGCGGATCGTCCGGCGGACACCACCAACAAGCGTCCGGCCAAACCGGCGCCGAAGCGTCCAGGGATCAAACTGGTCGACGGTGACAAGCCATCGGGCAAGCGCCGTGGTGCGCCGGCCGGCTCCGGTCAGCGTCCGGGTTTCGGTCGCAAGAAGCCGGAGTGAAGCAGCCGTGAGCTTTGAGCGGCAAGCTTCAAGCTAAAGCAAAAAACGCCAACCGCAGGGTTGGCGTTTTTTTTCGTCTGGATTATTGGTTGGGTTGCGCGCTATTCATGTCGGAGCTGCGGCACGCTGCGATCTTTTGCTCTTGATCTTCAAAAGCAAGATCAAAAGATCGCAGCCTCGTTTCACTCGACAGCTCCTACAGGGAGCAGTGGCCTCAACACAAAACTTCAGTTCAGAACACAAACCGCCCATCAAACACCGGCTTGTCATCCAGCGCCAACACCCCACCGGAGAAAATCAGGTCCAGGTGATGGCTGCCCTTGGCCCCACCGCCGAGGCCCAGATGCAAGCCGCAGTGCCGTTCTTCGAAACCGGCATTGCGCGCATACAGATCCTTCACCCCTTCGTTGGTGCCAATCCCCAGTTCCTCGATGCGCCGGTTCGACGGGTTGGCGTCCAGGTACTTGTTGAAGTCGTGCTCC
This sequence comes from Pseudomonas serboccidentalis, assembly GCF_028830055.1. Classification (NCBI taxonomy): domain Bacteria; kingdom Pseudomonadati; phylum Pseudomonadota; class Gammaproteobacteria; order Pseudomonadales; family Pseudomonadaceae; genus Pseudomonas; species Pseudomonas serboccidentalis. The sequence goes on along the minus strand of NZ_CP101655.1, from coordinate 4,228,174 downwards.
AGGCCCGGCACGTTGGTGGCGATGCGGCTGATGGTCGAGTTCTCGATCCACAATTCCAGCGGCGATTCGAGCACACCGTACTTGCGCGCAAACGGGATGGTGCTGAGGAAGGTGCCCTTGAATTTCACATGGCCATTGATGGCTTCGCTGTGGGTGGCGATTTCGCCAGGGGCCAGGTCGAAGTTGCCGACGCCGTTGATGTCGGTCCACTTCTTGATGCTGCTCAACGGCGTTTCGAACCAGGAACCGTGGTCGTCCTTGAAGCTCAGCGTCGTGGCTTGGGACATGCGTTGGATCAAGTGGCTGTTGAGCCCCGCAATGCGCTGCGGGGTGACGCTGAAGGTGTCGTAGAAATAGTCGCCGTAATCCTTGAACAGCAGCGACTTCTTCCAGTTTTCCGCCATCACGCCTTGCAGCGCACGGACAAATTCCGGGCCGTCGGGGCGCGGGTTGGGCAGGGTGGAAGAGTCGTAGAAGAAAATGTACAGATCGCTGTCGGCAATCGCCGCGGTCAGCGCTGCGGTGCTTTCCAGATCCAGCCGTCGGGCGCTGAAGGTGAAACGCGGATGAGCGCCGGCCTGTTCGGCAATGGCGCCGGTCAGGGCTTCGTAATCGGCGGTGTGGCCGAGCAATACCTTCGCCGAGTCGAGGCCGGCAAGGGCAGGGTGATGTTCGAGGTAGTAAAGGAAATGCGAGATCGCGCGGGGCTTATCCATGTGTCCTCCCTGACTGACCGTGAAGAAGCGGCAGGCACGACCGGCCGGATCGTGCCTGCCCGGGATGTCTTACAGAGGCCACATCGCCGTGCCGAACGGAACCACCGCGTCGGCTTGCATCATTTCCACGGCGGCCTCATGGGTCGGTGCTTCAAACCATTCGTCCAGCTGCAGTTCGGTATCCAAGTCTTTTTCCAGTGCTTGCATGGTCGATCTCCTAGATGACTTTCACGGTTGTGACTGGCCGGTCGAGGTGGCCGGCAAGACGTGAAGAACCTAGTTCAGGGTGTTTTGTAATGCAAAAAATTATTTATTTAAAATTTAAATAAACTTTTTATTCTGTTTTTTGCCGATGATTTTCTTATTTGAAAACAAAAAACTAAGCCGTCACTTTCATTAGCTAGCTTGCTACCGTCAATTTGCAGACGTCCTACGGATTTTTCTGAAATGGAAAATCTGCGTTACGCATCGTAAAGAAATGTTTACGAAAAGCGCGAGAAAACCCAGTGGAATGACCTGCCTCCCCAGGCTGTAAGGAAAATCTGCCGAAGCCCGGCCGCGCCTGCGCCGTGCAAGGCTCTGGCGCGCTTGTTTCAGCAACGATTGAAGGGTGAGATGCGCCTCATGCCTGTCGTGCAGGTGCATAACAAGAAGGAGGCGCAATGAACGCCGTGATCGATCTTCACTTCTCTTTGTGGGACGGTTTTTCGCTCGTCCTCGTCGATGGTCTGCAAAGGCCTGACTCAATTTTTGCAGCCGCCCGGGCATTTCGAGGCGGACTCACGCAATCCCGGCAAGCGCCACGCTGATCCAGCGGGGTCTGGCAGCAGGGGGTTAGCGGTGTACAATGCGCCGCGTTTTACTGTGACTCCCTGCGTAATCGCGCAAACCTCGAGGCTATCCGCCTTGTTCACTCCGCCGCGTCACAAGCGTGTCGGGTTCGATTTCGTCACAGACAAAAACAAACAGGTGACGCATGACCGTTGTAAAAACGCTGAACTCCTGGTGCCTGCGCTGGGGTTTGATCGGGGCTGCCTGAAATCGCAACCTTGCAGCAACGTCTACTGAACATCATCAAACCTTGCGTGAGACCTTTTTCATGAGTGGACAAAACTCGCAATCAGGCGAGCTGAAACGCGGCCTGAAAAATCGCCATATTCAACTGATCGCCCTCGGTGGCGCGATCGGTACCGGATTGTTCCTGGGATCCGCCGGGGTCCTGAAATCCGCCGGCCCGTCGATGATCCTCGGCTACGCCATCTGCGGCTTCATCGCCTTCATGATCATGCGCCAGCTCGGCGAGATGATCGTCGAAGAGCCGGTGGCCGGTTCCTTCAGCCATTTCGCGCACAAGTACTGGGGCGGCTTCGCTGGCTTCCTGTCGGGCTGGAACTGCTGGATTCTGTACATTCTGGTTGGCATGTCGGAGCTGACCGCAGTCGGCAAGTACATCCACTACTGGGCGCCGGACATCCCGACCTGGGTCACCGCCGCCGCATTCTTCGTGCTGATCAACGCGATCAACCTGGCCAACGTCAAAGTCTTCGGTGAAGCCGAATTCTGGTTCGCGATCATCAAGGTCGTGGCGATCGTCGGCATGATCGCGCTGGGCAGCTACCTGCTGGTCAGCGGTCATGGCGGCCCGCAAGCCTCGGTCAGCAACCTGTGGTCGCACGGTGGGTTCTTCCCCAATGGCGTCAGCGGTCTGGTGATGGCGATGGCGATCATCATGTTCTCCTTCGGCGGTCTGGAAATGCTCGGTTTCACCGCCGCTGAAGCCGACAAACCGAAGACCGTGATCCCGAAAGCGATCAACCAGGTGATCTACCGGATCCTGATTTTCTACATCGGCGCCCTGGTGATCCTGCTGTCGCTGACCCCATGGGACAGCCTGCTGGAAACCATCAACGCCTCTGGCGACTCGTACAGCGGCAGCCCGTTTGTGCAGGTGTTCTCGATGCTTGGCAGCAACACGGCTGCGCACATCCTCAACTTCGTGGTGCTGACCGCAGCACTGTCGGTGTACAACAGCGGCACCTACTGCAACAGCCGCATGCTGCTGGGCATGGCCGAGCAGGGCGATGCGCCGAAAGGTCTGGCGAAAATCGACAAGCGCGGCGTACCGGTGCGTTCGATCCTGGCGTCGGCGGCGGTGACATTGGTGGCTGTATTGCTCAACTACCTGATCCCGCAGCACGCGCTGGAACTGCTGATGTCGTTGGTGGTGGCGACCTTGGTGATCAACTGGGCGATGATCAGCTTCTCGCACTTCAAGTTCCGCCAGCACATGAACAAGACCCAACAGACGCCGCTGTTCAAGGCCCTGTGGTACCCGTACGGCAACTACGTCTGCCTGGCGTTCGTGGCGTTCATCCTGGGCGTGATGCTGCTGATCCCGGGCATCCAGATCTCGGTGTACGCGATTCCGGTGTGGGTCGTGTTCATGTGGGTCTGCTACGTGATCAAGAACAAGCGCGGCGCACAGCAGGCGCTGCACGCGGCAAGTGCTTCGAAGTAGGCGCTGACGCAAAAACAACAAACCCGGCCAATGTGCCGGGTTTTTTATTGCCCCTGTAAGAGCTGCCGAAGGCTCGGGGCGGGTTCGGACAAAAGATCAAAAGATCGCAGCCTTCGGCAGCTCCTACAGGATTGATGGCGTATCCTGCACACTCTGATTACGGACGCTTTTCCATGCTGGTGATTTCCAACAATGTGCATCTGCCGGATGCCGAGATCGAATTGACGGCCATCCGCGCGCAAGGCGCCGGTGGGCAGAACGTCAACAAGGTTTCCAGCGCCGTGCACCTGCGCTTCGACATTCCGGCCTCGTCCTTGCCCGAGTTCTACAAGGAGCGGCTGCTGGCGCTGCGCGACAGCCGCATCACCAGCGATGGCGTGTTGATCATCAAGGCCCAGCAATACCGCACGCAGGAAGCCAACCGTGCCGATGCGCTGGAGCGTCTGGTCGAGCTGATCCTCAGCGCCACCAAGGTCGAAAAGAAGCGCCGTCCGACCAAGCCGACTCTCGGCTCGAAGAAGCGCCGCCTAGAGTCCAAGACCAAGCGCGGCAGTATCAAGGCCGGGCGCGGCAAAGTGGACTTCTAGTCTTCGCGGTACTTGGCCGTGTGCTTGTACAGATAAACGCTCAAGGCCAACCCGCTCAATGCAGCGAGAGCGGCGAACAGGAAGATCGAAGCAAAGCCAAAGCCTGCCGCAATCGCTCCGGCCAATGGCCCGGTGATCCCCAGCGACAAGTCGATGAACAGTGAGTAAGCGCCGACCGCTGCACCGCGGCTGGAGGCCGGCACCAGATTCACTGCCTCTACGCCCAGCGCCGGAAACACCAGCGAGAAGCCGAAACCGCTCAACGCCGCACCGGCCAGCGCCCAATGCGCGTCTGGCGCGAGCCACAACAGCAGCAGGCCCAGCGTCTCCACCGACAGGCAGGCGATCGCCACGCGGAAGCCGCCGAGACGGTTGATCAGGTTGCCGAACAACAGCCGCGCGCCGATGAAGCTGGCACCGAACAGGCTCAGGCACAGCACCGCGTTGTCCCAATGCTGCGTGGCGTAATACAGGGTGATAAAGGTGGCGATGGTGCCGAAACCGATCGAGCCCAACGCCAGGCCGCAACCGTGTGGGAACACGCGGCCGAGCACATGCATGAACGGCAAGCGCTCGCCGGCGACAATCGGCGCGGCGGTTTTCGGCCACGCCAGCAGCAAGCCCAGCGCCGCCAGCAGGATGATGCTGACACCCATGCTCCACAGCCCCAACTGGCCGACCAGCCACACCCCGAACGGCGCGCCGACCGCCAGTGCGCCGTAACTGGCGATGCCGTTCCACGAGATCACCTTGGCGGTGTTCGCCGCCCCGACCCGGCCGATGCCCCAGCCGATCGAACCGGAACCGACCAGGCTTTCCGCGCTGCCCAGCACCAGGCGACCGATCAACAGGCTGATCAGGCTGAGCATCGGCAGATTCGGTGTCCACGCCGAAATCAGCATGAACACACCGCTCAAGCCACAACCGGCCAGACCGATCATCACCGCGCGTTTGCTGCCCTGGTTGTCGATGATCTTGCCGGCGTACGGACGGCTGAGCAGGGTGGCGAGGTATTGCACGCTGATCACCAGTCCCGCGATCACCGCACCGAAGCCCAGGTCGCTGTGGACATAGCCCGGCAGCACCGCGAGGGGAATGCCGATGTTCAGATAGCCGATGAAGGTGAAGAGGACGATGGAAACGACTTGCAGCGTGACCGCCAGGGGACGCTGCGGTTCTGACATAGAGGACGACATGGGAAACGATCCACGGCAAAGCAGGATTAGATAGGCTGCTTATGATACCGGCGCGAACGAGTCAGAGGCGGGGAAAAGTAAAACTATTTGCCGGGTGGTGAAATCAGGGTTGGGCCGGGGCGACCAGTTGCGTGGTGACGAGGGCGGCGAGGGCGTTTTCTTCGCTGCCGAAACGGGCGAGCAGGGCGGCCTGTTTTTCCGGGGAGAGGCGGTTCCAGATCTCGATCATTTTCTCGGTCGCGCCGATCAGGACGGCGGCTTGGCTTTCAGAAAATTCGTCGGTCATGGCGGGCTCGGTTTCAGGCAGTGTGGAAAGCGCATCTTAGCGCTTTCCACACGGTCTGTACGGCGGGGTTTTACTCTTCGCTGTCGGCCTTGCGGCTCTCAACGGCTTCTTTCGGCTCGGGCTGCTGTGCGCCGGCTTGTTGCGTGGTCGTCTGCTCAGGTACGTGCAGGCTTGGGAAGGGGAGATTAGGAATCTCGTGCATGGTTGCGCTCCTCGCTAAGTCTGTTGATAGATCTGGTAGATCCGCGCTTCTTGAAAGCCTGCGCAGGATACAGCAGGAAAAATGACAATCAGACTTTTAATTCAAATTAATGCGACAGATGGCCGCAGGGGAGGAGGATCACTGCGAAACAAATGTAGGAGCTGCCGCAGGCTGCGATCTTTTGACTTTGATTTTAAGAACAAAGATCAAAAGATCGCAGCCTGCGGCAGCTCCTACAGGGTATTGCGGTGTAGATCGTTCATTCGCGTGGGCGCGATCAATTGTGGTGGCGGTGTTACTTGCAGACGTCGGCGATGGCGTCGGCCAGTAGCGCCAGGCGCGTGGCATCGATCCCGGCGACGTTCGCCCGGCCCGAGCTGACCATGTACACGCTGTGATGCTCACGCAGTTGTTTGACCTGCTCCGGCGACAGGCCGGTGTAGGAGAACATCCCGCGTTGCACGCCAATGTGCGCAAAGCGCTCGCGCAAGCCGTGCGGCTCCAGCGCTTCGACCAGACCACTGCGTAACTGCGCGATACGCAAACGCATGGCTTCCACTTCGTCGGCCCAGCGGCTTTTCAGCTCCGGGTCGGCGAGGATGGTCGCGACCACCGCCGCGCCGTGATCCGGTGGCGTGGACCACAGGTTGCGGGCGATGTTGGCCAGTTGGCTGCGGATGTCGATCAGCTTGTCAGCGGTTTTCGCGCAGACGATCAGTGCACCGGTGCGGTCGCGATACAGGCCGAAGTTTTTCGAGCAGGAACTGGTGATCAGCAACTCAGGCACTTCAGCGGCAAACAGGCGGGTCGACCACGCGTCCTGCTCCAGTCCGTCGCCGAAGCCTTGGTAGGCAAAGTCGATCAGCGGCAGCAGGTCACGGCGGCGTACCACGTCGAGTACACGCTGCCAGTCATCGTGATTGAGGTCGAAACCGGTCGGGTTGTGGCAGCACGCATGCAGCAACACCACATCGCCTTTCGGCACGTCGTTGAGCACCGCGAGCATGGCGTCGACGTCGAGGCGGTTGTCGCTGCCCACGTACGGGTAGTGACTGACCTTGACCCCGGCCGCAGCGAAAATCGTTTCGTGGATCGGCCAGGTCGGGTTGCTCAGCCACACGCCTTTGCCCGGCAGGCATTGGGCGATGAAATCAGCGGCCAGCCGCAGGGCACCGGTACCCCCCGGGGTCTGGGTGGCGCCGGCACGCTGCTCGGCGATCAGCTTCGAGTCGGCGCCAAGCACCAGCTCATTGATGACCTTGCCGAACAGCGGGTTGCCGTGACCACCGATGTAGGTCTTGGTGTCCTGGCTCTCGACCAGTCGCGCCTCAGCGATTTTCACCGCCTCGGGGATCGGTGTCAGGCCCTGGGCATCCTTGTAGACGCCAACGCCGAGGTCGAACTTGCGCGGGTTACTGTCCTGCGCATAGGCCTCCATCAAACCGAGGATCGGGTCGCCGGGTACCCGGCCGATGGCGTCGAAGTGCATTACTTGCGTCCTTCTGCAGTCTTGGCCACTTCGTCAGTGCGCGCGGCCATGATGAAGTCGTTGCGGTGCAGGCCCTTGATCGAGTGGCTCCACCAGGTCACGGTGACTTTGCCCCACTCGGTCAGCAGGCCCGGGTGGTGACCTTCGGCCTCGGAGATTTCACCGACGGCGTTGGTGAACGCCAGCGCATGCTTGAAGTTCTTGAACAGGAAGACTTTCTCCAGTTGCATGATGCTGTCGCGCACTTCGATGTTCCAGTCGGGGATCTGCTTGATCAGGATCGGCAGTTCTTCGTCGCTGACTTGTGGCGCATCGGCACGGCAGGCTTCGCAGTGGGCTTGGTTCAAAGTGGACATGGTGTGATTCCTGAAATCGAGGGTGTTTTTTTTATTAAAGCGTTTGGGCCGTCAATGCCGTCACGCTAAACCAAAGTGACGGCGACTGACAGACTCAATTGTCAGCAAAAGTCGCGGATCACGCGGCTTTCGGTTTTGGCGGAAACTTCGGAGCGTGCAACCCCAGCTGCATGCCTTGCTTGACCATGCCCATGATGTCTTCGTGAGCGAGATCGAACAGGCGCTTGAGGTTTGGCAGGACAAAGTACAACGGCTGCAGGATGTCGATGCGATACGGCGTGCGCATGGCTTCCAGCGGATCGAAGGCCTGATGCTCGGGCTCTTCCGACAGCGAATAAACGGTTTCCTTCGGCGAGGACAGGATGCCGCCACCGTAGATGCGTTGGCCTTGCGGGGTATCGACCAGGCCAAACTCGATGGTCATCCAGTACAGGCGCGCCAGGTACACGCGCTCCTCTTTGGTGGCCTGTAGGCCGAGCTTGCCGTAGGTGTGGGTGAATTCGGCGAACCATGGGTTGGTCAGCAGCGGGCAGTGACCGAAGATCTCGTGGAAAATGTCCGGCTCTTGCAGGTAGTCCAGTTCTTCGCGGGTACGAATGAACGTGGCCACCGGAAACTGTTTGCTGGCGAGCAATTCGAAGAAGGTCTGGAAGGGGATCAGCGCCGGGACACGGGCAACCTGCCAACCGGTGGTCTCACCGAGCACCTTGTTGATCTCGCCCAGTTGCGGGATGCGGTCGTGGGGCAGACCGAGTTTTTCGATACCGTCCAGGTATTCCTGGCACGCCCGACCCTCGATCACTTTCAACTGGCGGGTGATGAGCGTGTTCCACACCGCGTGTTCTTCGGCGGGGTAGTCGATAAAACCTTGCGCATCGGGCTCGCGGGCCACGTATTGCGTCTGCTTCATACTGCTCTCCTGCTAGGGAATTCGTTCTTGTTATGTCCAGCGATGGCTTCAGAATTACCCGAGAGCGGGGCGGGATGCAGCAGGTTGATGGCGTTGCTTGTAGGAAAAATCGCCGGATTTCGTAAAAAAATCGTTACGCTTTGGCCGGTATCTCGCGTTTGCGGTGATTTGCAGGTTTGAAAAGGCGTGTTGCTGTCACATAATCTTGACAACTATCTGCGCGCCTCGACAGAAAATTCGTGGCGCTAACCCCTGTAGGAGTGAGCCTGCTCGCGATGGCGGCGTATCAGTCAATGAAGGCGCTGACTGGCCTGGCCTCATCGCGAGCAGGCTCGCTCCTACAGGTTAATCATCGTTTTCTCAGGCCTTTTATATGCGTATCAAAGTCCACTGTCAGAACCGCATCGGCATCCTGCGCGACATCCTCAACCTGCTGGTGGAGTACGGGATCAACGTCGCGCGTGGCGAGGTCGGTGGCGAGCATGGCAATGCGATCTACCTGCACTGCCCCAACCTGATCAACATTCAGTTCCAGGCGCTGCGGCCGAAGTTCGAGGCGATTGCCGGGGTGTTTGGCGTCAAGCGCGTCGGGCTGATGCCCAGCGAGCGCCGGCACATGGAGTTGAACGCGTTGCTCGGCGCGCTGGAATTCCCGGTGCTGTCGATCGACATGGGTGGCTCGATCGTCGCCGCCAACCGTGCTGCCGCGCAGTTGCTTGGCGTTCGGGTGGACGAGGTACCGGGGATTCCGCTGTCACGCTATGCCGAGGATTTCGACCTGCCGGAGCTGGTGCGCGCCAACAAGTCGCGGATCAACGGCATGCGCGTCAAGGTCAAGGGTGACATCTTTCTCGCCGACATCGCGCCGTTGCAATCGGAGCATGACGACAGCGAAGCCATGGCCGGTGCGGTACTGACCTTGCACCGCGCCGATCGCGTCGGCGAGCGCATCTATAACGTGCGCAAACAGGAACTGCGCGGCTTCGACAGCATCTTCCAGAGTTCGAAAGTCATGGCGGCGGTGGTGCGCGAAGCACGGCGCATGGCGCCGCTGGATGCACCGCTGTTGATCGAAGGTGAAACCGGCACCGGCAAAGAGTTGCTGGCGCGCGCCTGCCACCTCGCCAGTCCGCGTGGGCAGTCGCCGTTGATGGCGCTCAACTGCGCAGGGCTGCCGGAGTCGATGGCCGAGACCGAGCTGTTCGGCTACGGCCCCGGCGCGTTCGAAGGCGCGCGGGCCGAAGGCAAACTTGGCCTGCTGGAGCTGACGGCGGGCGGCACGCTGTTCCTCGACGGTGTAGGGGAAATGAGCCCGCGCTTGCAGGTGAAGTTGCTGCGCTTTCTGCAGGACGGTTGCTTCCGCCGGGTGGGCAGCGACGAAGAGGTGTATCTGGATGTGCGGGTGATCTGCGCGACCCAGGTCGACTTGTCCGAACTGTGCGCCCGCGGTGAGTTTCGTCAGGACTTGTATCACCGCTTGAACGTGCTGTCGCTGCACATCCCGCCGCTGCGCGAATGCCTCGACGGTTTGACGCCACTGGTCGAACACTTCCTCGATCAAGCCAGCCGCCAGATCGGTTGTTCGCTGCCGAAACTGGCGCCGGCGGCGATGGAGCGTCTCAGTCACTATCACTGGCCGGGCAACGTGCGGCAGTTGGAGAACGTGCTGTTTCAGGCGGTTTCCCTGTGTGACGGCGGCACGGTCAAGGCCGAGCATATTCGCTTGCCGGACTATGGCGTGCGTCAGCCGCTTGGCGATTTCTCGCTGGAGGGCGGGCTGGACGAGATCGTCGGACGCTTCGAGAAAGCGGTGCTGGAGCGGCTGTATTCCGAGCACCCGAGCAGTCGGCAACTGGGCAAACGGCTGGGGGTTTCGCATACGACGATTGCCAATAAGCTGCGTGAGTACGAAGTCGGTAAAGACACGGAAGCTTAAGTTCAAAAGATCGCAGCCTTCGGCAGCGCCTGCAGGAGCAGGCATTTCAATGTAGGAGCTGCCGAAGGCTGCGATCTTTTGATCCTTTGCCGCCAAGCGGCATTACACCGCCGGTTTTTCGACTTCGATACATTTCAAAAATCCCCTCACTTGCCCCCAAGTCCTTTGTTTACCGGGCCGCAAGCCGCCAGAAAAAAGTTGGTCTGCAAATTGCTTATGGCTCAGCAGTACAGCGGTGGGCGGCAAACGTCCGGCATGCAGAGGAAAGAGTGTGGACAAGTACCTTTATGTGGCAATGACCGGCGCCAGTCAGAACGCACTGGCGCAAAAGGCGCATGCCAACAACCTGGCGAACATCTCCACCAATGGTTTTCAGCGCGACCTGGAGCAGGCGCGTTCGATGCCGGTGTTCGGTGACAGCTTTCCGGCGCGTGCGTTTGCCATGAGCGAACGGCCCGCCACCGACTTCACCGCAGGTTCCCTGGTGCAGACTGGTCGCGACCTCGACGTGGCCGTGACCGGCAACGGCTTTATTGCCGTGCAGAACCCTAACGGTGGCGAAAGCTACGTGCGCACCGGCAGCCTCAACATCGACGCCCTCGGCGTACTGCGCGCCGGCAACGGCATGCCGGTACTCGGCAATGGCGGTCCGATCGCCGTGCCGCCCGAGCAGCAGGTCGAAGTCGGTGAAGACGGCACCATCAGTATTCGTGCGATGGGCGAAGGCCCGCGCGTCATGGCGGAAGTCGACCGGATCAAACTGGTCAACCCGGACATCAAGAACCTCAACAAAGGCCTCGACGGCTCGATCTACACCAAGGACGGCCAGCCTGCGCCGGCCGATGCCAACGTCAAACTGGTGTCGGGTTTCCTTGAGTCGAGCAACGTCAATGCCGTGGAAGAAATGACGTCGGTGCTGGCCCTGGCCAAGCAGTTCGAGTTGCACGTCAAGATGATGAACACCGCCAAAGACGACGACCAGGCCATGGCTCGGGTCTTGCAGATCAGCTAATTATCAGAACGTCGCGCCGTAAAACAGGCGCACGAGGAGAATCGAATGCTTCCGGCTCTATGGGTTGCCAAAACCGGTCTGTCCGCCCAGGACACCAACCTGACCACCATTTCCAACAACCTGGCGAACGTCTCGACCACGGGTTTCAAACGTGACCGTGCCGAGTTCCAGGACCTGCTCTATCAGATCAAGCGTCAGCCAGGCGCCCAGTCGACCCAGGACAGCGAACTGCCGTCGGGTCTGCAACTGGGTACCGGTGTGCGCATCGTCGGCACGCAGAAAAACTTCACCGCCGGCAGCCTGCAAACCACCGAGCAGCCGCTGGACATGGCCATCGACGGTCGCGGTTTCTTCCAGATCCTGCAGCCGGACGGCACCACGTCCTACACCCGTGACGGCACCTTCCACCTCGATTCCAATGGCCAGATCGTCAACGCCAGCGGTTTCGCCCTGGAGCCGGCCATCGTCATTCCGAACAACGCGCAGAGCTTCACCGTCGGCACCGACGGCACCGTGTCGATCACTGTGCCAGGCAACCCGGCCGCTCAGGTGATCGGTAACCTGCAAACCGCCGACTTCATCAACCCGGCCGGTCTGCAAGCGGTGGGCAACAACCTGTTCCTGGAAACCGCTGCTTCCGGCGCGCCGCAAATCGGCACCCCGGGCCTGAATGGTTTCGGTACCACGCTGCAGAACACCCTGGAAGGTTCCAACGTCAGCACCGTTGAAGAGATGGTCAACATGATCACCACTCAGCGCGCCTACGAGATGAACTCCAAGGTGATCTCCACCGCCGACCAGATGCTCTCGTTCGTAACGCAGAATCTGTAATCAAGTCTATGGGGCGGCCATGAGGTCGCCAGCAACACCGTGAGGTAGGGTCATGAAACGCTTCGTATCTGTTCTGGCATTGGGTGGGGTCGTCTCGCTCGCGGGCTGCGTCGCACCGACGCCCAAGCCCAATGACCCTTACTACGCCCCGGTGTTGCCGCGCACGCCATTGCCGGCTGCGGCCAACAACGGCTCGATCTATCAGGCCGGCTTCGAGCAGAACCTGTACAGCGACCGCAAGGCGTTCCGGGTCGGTGACATCATCACCATCACCCTGAACGAGAAGACGCAGGCGAGCAAGAACGCCAACTCGCAAGTGGCCAAGAACAGCAAGACCGGCATCGGCCTGACGTCGCTGTTCGGCGGCAGCGGTACCACCAACAACCCGTTGGGCGGTAACGATCTGAGCCTGGACGTCGGCTACAGCGGCGACCGTGCGACCAAGGGCGACAGCAAGGCCGCGCAGGGCAACACCCTGACCGGCTCGATCACCGTGACCGTGGCCGACGTGTTGCCCAACGGCATCATCGCCGTGCGCGGCGAGAAGTGGATGACCCTCAACACCGGCGACGAGCTGGTGCGGATCGCAGGTCTGGTGCGTGCCGATGACATCGCGACCGACAACACCGTGTCGTCGACCCGTGTCGCCGATGCGCGCATCACCTACTCGGGCACCGGTTCGTTTGCCGATGCGAGTCAGCCAGGCTGGTTCGACCGTTTCTTCCTCAGCCCGCTGTTCCCTTTCTAGGTGGCTACGTTGAATCTGAAAAGCTTCATGCTGGCAGCGGCCATGATGTCCGTTGCCTTTGGTGCTCACGCCGAGCGGCTGAAAGATATCGCCAGCATTTCCGGCGTGCGTTCCAACCAGTTGATCGGTTACGGCCTGGTGGTCGGGCTTAACGGCACCGGCGACCAGACGACGCAAACTCCGTTCACCCTGCAGACCTTCAACAACATGCTCTCGCAGTTCGGCATCAAGGTGCCGCCGGGATCGGGCAACGTGCAGTTGAAAAACGTCGCGGCGGTGTCGGTGAGTGCCGATCTGCCGGCGTTCGCCAAGCCGGGTCAGCAGGTCGACATCACCGTGTCTTCGATCGGTAACTCCAAGAGCCTGCGCGGCGGCACCCTGTTGCTGACCCCGCTCAAGGGGATCGACGGCAACGTCTACGCCATCGCTCAGGGCAACCTGGTGGTCGGTGGTTTCGATGCCGAAGGGCGCGACGGTTCGAAGATCACCGTCAACGTTCCGTCGGCCGGTCGTATCCCGGGCGGTGCGTCGGTCGAGCGTTCGGTGCCGAGCGGTTTCAACCAGGGCAACAGCCTGACGCTGAACCTCAACCGTTCCGACTTCACCACCGCCAAGCGCATCGTCGACAAGATCAACGACATGCTCGGCCCTGGCGTGGCGCAGGCCATCGACGGCGGCTCGATCCGTGTGACTGCGCCGCTCGATCCGAGCCAGCGCGTCGACTATCTGTCGATCCTGGAAAACCTCGAAGTCGACCCGGGCCAGGCGGTGGCAAAAGTCATCATCAACTCGCGCACCGGCACCATCGTCATCGGCCAGAACGTGAAAGTCTCGCCCGCCGCCGTGACCCACGGCAGCCTGACCGTGACCATCACTGAAGACCCGATCGTCAGCCAGCCGGGGCCATTGTCCAACGGCCAGACCGCGGTCGTGCCGCGTTCGCGTGTGAATGCCGAGCAGGAAGCCAAGCCGATGTTCAAGTTCGGCCCGGGCACCACCCTCGACGAGATCGTGCGGGCGGTGAACCAGGTCGGCGCGGCACCGGGTGACCTGATGGCCATTCTCGAAGCACTGAAGCAGGCCGGCGCGTTGCAAGCCGACCTGATCGTGATCTGAGGACGGCGACCATGGATATGCGCAAAGGCAGTCTGGTGGGCACGGGCGATTCGGGTTCGTACTCCGACCTCAATCGTCTGAACCAGCTCAAGGTCGGTGACAAGAATAGCGATGCGAACATGCGCAAGGTGGCGCAGGAATTCGAATCGCTGTTCCTGGGCGAAATGCTCAAGTCGATGCGCTCGGCCACCGAGGCATTGGGTAAAGACAACCCGATGAACACCCCGGCGGCCAAGCAGTATCAGGAAATGTACGACCAGCAACTGGCGGTGTCGCTGTCCCGCGAGGGCGGGGGTATTGGCCTGGCCGACGTGCTGATGAAGCAGATGTCGAAGAACAAGCCAATGGCCCCGGGTGAGGCTGCGGCCGCATCCGCCGCCAAGCAAGAGGCGGCGAAAGCCGCTGCGGTGCAGACGCCGATCGCTGCCGGCACCACGGGCACCGGACCGCTGTCGCGGCTCAATGGCGAGCGTCCATTGTGGGCCTCGCGTTCGCTGCATGCGCCGAACACACAGCTGGCGCACACCAACGACATGGAGATGATCAACAAGCGTCGTCTGGCGCTGCCGCCGAAACTGGCTGATCGTCTGCTCGCCGGTCTGGTGCCGTCGGCCACGCCGACCGCTGCCAATGCCTTGCCACAACGTGCTGCGACCACTGCTGCCACTGGCGCTGGCCCGCTGTACAACGGCGACTGGCTGAGTCGTGCCGAAGACGCGAAAGCGTCCGGCGGGCAGATGCAGATCTACGGCCGGGCGATGGCGCAGATTCCGCTGGCACCGGCCAAGCGCGCCTTCAGCTCCGCCGACGAATTCGTCAACACCATGCTGCCGATGGCCAAAGAGGCCGCCGCGCGCATTGGCGTCGATCCGCGTTATCTGGTGGCGCAAGCCGCGCTGGAAACCGGCTGGGGCAAATCGGTCATGCGCGCCCAGGATGGCAGCAGCAGCCACAACCTGTTCGGCATCAAGGCCAGCAGCAACTGGACCGGCGATTCGGCTCGGGCGATCACCAGCGAATTCCGCAACGGGCAGATGGTCAAGGAGACGGCGCAGTTCCGTTCCTATGCCTCGTATAAAGACAGTTTCCACGATCTGGTGACTTTGCTGCAGACCAACAATCGCTATCAAGATGTTGTGAAGTCGGCCGATAACCCAGAACAGTTTGTACGCGAGTTGCAGAAGGCCGGTTACGCAACCGACCCGAACTACGCGACCAAGATTTCGCAGATTGCCAAGCAGATGAACAGTTTCGAAAACTACGCTGCGGCCGGCGTTACAACGACGCCTCTATAAACACACGGTAAGGTTTGAATCATGAGTTTGCTCAATATCGGTATGTCGGGGTTGGCCGCGAGTTCTTCCTCTCTGGCGACGACAGGTAACAACATTGCCAACGTCGACACCGCCGGTTATTCACGCCAGCAAACCGTGCAGGGCACCAAGGCCTCGCAGCAGTTCGGCAATGTTTTCATCGGTACTGGTACCACCCTGGCCGACGTGCGCCGGGTCTACAACTCCTACCTCGAAAACCAACTGCACACCGCCACCTCGCTCAACAGCGAAGCGGCTGCATACGGTGGCCAGGCGACTGCGCTGGACGCCTCGCTGTCCGATACCAATACCGGTCTGACCGGCGTGCTGCAGAAGTTCTTCACCTCAATGCAAGGTGTGGCAACGTCGGCGACCGACGACACGTCCCGTCAGTCGGTGCTGACCGGTGCGCAGGCACTGACCAGCCGTTTCAATGCCCTGGCCAAACAGCTGAACGATCAGAACACCACGATCAACGGCAACCTGGGCGACATGACGTCCCAGGTCAACAAGCTGGCCACTTCGATTGCCAATCTCAATCAGAAGATCGGCGAGATTTCCACCAGCGGTGGCCAGCCGAACGATCTGCTCGACAGCCGTAACGAAGCCGTGCGTCAGCTTTCCGAGCTGACCGGTGCGCAAGTCGTCGAGCGTGGTACCAGTTTTGACGTGTATATCGGCACCGGCCAGCCGCTGGTGATCGGCAACACCACCAACACCCTGAGCACCGTCCCGAGCAAAGACGACCCGTCGCGCGTGGCCATTCAGATGGACCGCGGCTCAAGCGTCATCGACATCACGTCGGCCATGAGCGGTGGCGAAATCGGTGGCCTGCTGACCTATCGCAAAGAAGTGCTCGATCCTGCGCTCAATGAGCTGGGGCGTGTTGCGCTGGTGGTGGCCGATCAGGTCAACAGCCAGCAAGCCCAGGGCATCGACAAGAACGGTGACTTCGGCGCGGCGATCTTCAACAACATCAACAGTGCAGCGCTGATCAGCCAGCGCAGCATCGCGCAGGCGGGCAACAGTGCAGGCTCGGGCAACCTCGATGTCACCATCAAGGACACCGGCAAGCTGACCACCAGCGATTATCAGGTCACTTTCACCAGCGCCACCAACTATTCGGTCAAGCGTTCCGATGGCACCGATATGGGGTCGTTCAGCACCACGACCACGCCACCGCCGGTGATCGACGGCTTCACCCTGGCCCTCAACGGCGGCGCACTGAGCGCTGGCGACACCTTCAAGGTGACCCCGACCCGTAACGCGGCAACCGCCATTCAGACCGTACTGACCGACCCGAAGAAAGTCGCGGCGGCAGCACCGTTGACGGGCGTCGCCAGTGCCAACAATTCCGGCACCTACACGCAGCCGACGCTGACCGACTCGATCAACATCTACAACCCGGCGTCTCAGGCCGAGCTGCAGAATGCGCTCAAATATTCGACGCCGGTCAAACTGGTGTTCGGGGCGGTCGCCAGCGGCAGTCAGTCGTACAACATGGTCGACGCCAAGGGCAACACCATCGGCTCGGGCACCATCGTGCCGGGGCAGGCCAACACCTTGAACCTCAAGGTCGGCATGGTCGACTCCACCGGCGCTCCGGTGATGGATACCAGCGTCACGCCGAACGTACAGAAGACCTTCACCGTGCAGACCACTGTGGGTGCGACGCCAAAGTCTGGCGAAACCTTCACGATCAACCTGACCGGCGCGGCGTCTTCGGACAACCGCAACGCACAGGCACTGGTTGGCCTGCAGACCAAGCAGACCGTGGACACCGGCACCGGCAGCAAGGGCATCAGCCTGACCGACGCCTACAACAAGCTGGTGACCAACGTTGGCACCAAGGCGGCGCAGAGCAAATCCGACAACAACGCCACCTCGGTGATCCTGGATCAGGCCAAGGGCGCGCGCGATTCGTTGTCCCAGGTCAACCTCGATGAAGAGACCGGCAACCTGGTCAAGTATCAGCAGTACTACACAGCGTCTTCGCAGATCATCAAGGCTGCGCAGGAAACCTTCGCCACGCTGATCAACAGTCTTTAAGGAGTCGTAATTCATGCGCATTTCCACCGCCCAGTATTACGCGACACAAGCTGCTCAATATCAGCGCAACTACAGCAAGACGGTCGCGACCGCCAACGAAGCGAGCAGCCTGCAACGCATCAACACGGCTGCCGACGATCCGATTGGCGCCGGTCGCCTGCTCAAGCTGGGTCAGCAGGCGGCGATGCTGGATCAGTACAACACCAACATCAACAGCACCAAGAGCGCGTTGAACGTCCAGGAATCCACACTGGATGCCATCACGACGGCGCTGGCACGCGCCAAGGATCTGTCCCTGGCTGCCAACAACGGTACGGCGACCGACAAGGATCGCCAGGCTTACGCGGCAGAACTGGGGCAGATCCAGCAACAAGTGCTGGGTCTGATGAACTCCAAGGATGCCGACGGCAACTATCTGTTCTCCGGTTCGAAAACCGATACCGCACCGTATTCGCAGAACGCCGACGGTACCTACACTTACAACGGTGACCAGACCACCATCAACCTGGGCATTGGCGATGGCATGACGGTCGGTACCAACACCACCGGTTGGGATGCCTTCCAGCAGACCATCAACACCGGTCGGACCTCCACTCAGATGACTGCGCCAGCGGTGGATGACGGCCGAGTGGTGCTGTCCAACGGTACGGTTGGCACGGCCGCCACCTACAATTCCCGATTCTCCGGTGGTCAGCCGTACACCGTCAGTTTCGTCAGCAGCACTCAGTTGAAAATCACTGATGCGCTGGGCAACGACGTGACTTCAGAAGCCAGCCAGAACGGCGCGATCGTCAACACCACCGGGACCAACCAGTCGGTCAGTTTCCGTGGTGTCGACCTGAAGCTGAACATCAACCTGAAGGCCGGTGACACCAACCCGGACGCGGTCATTGCCGGGCACAGCTTCCAGTTGTCGACCACGCCTGACTCGTTCACCACCGCGCGCAGCCCGGGTAACCCGTCGACTGCCGTGATCACCGGTTCCAGCATCACCAACCAGGCGGCCTATACGGCGGCATTCCCGCAGGGCGGTGCGGTGCTCAAGTTCACCAGCGCCACGGCTTTCGATCTGTACGCAGCACCCGTCACTGCAGACAGCAAGCCGGTGTCGTCGGGCACCGTCGCTGGCGGCAACGCCACCGCTGCCGGCGTGACCTTCGCGCTGGGCAACACTCCGGCTGCTGGCGATCAGTTCTCGATTCAGCCGAACAATCACCAGACCCAGAACGTGCTCGACACCCTGGGCCAGATGATTACGGCCATGAATACGCCGATCGACGGTGATCCGGTTGCCAAACAGAAGTTTCAGGGCGTGATGGAGGCAGGTCTCGGCAACATCGACGCCGCCACCAACCAGATCGGTGCCTCTGTCACCGCCATTGGTGCCCGTGGTCAGTCGCTGGACATGCAGAACGTCACTAACCAGAGCCTGAGTACGGCGAACACCACGACCCAGGGCTCGATCCGAGATTCGGATCCGGCCGAAGTCATGACTCGCCTGACCCTGCAACAGACCATGCTGCAGGCCTCGCAGCTGGCTTTCAGCAAGATCAGTCAGTTGGGTCTGTTCAACAAGATCTGACGGTAAGCGGGCGCGCAAGCGCCCGTTTGTCCAGTCCCTCAGTTAATGTTTTTCGCGGTTTCCAGGGCTCGCTTTACCGAGCGGGCTCGTACCGCCTGTGAGCCCGCCGTGAATTCACTCCCTCTCGTCAGCCTTGTCATTCCCGCCTTCAATCCACGTTTTTTCGAGCGAGCACTGCGCAGTGCCGTCGGCCAAGGCTATGGCCATCTCGAAATCATCGTTTGTGATGACAGCCGTGGCGGCGAGATCGAAAACATCGTCTCCAAGGTCGTCGAGGACACGGGCGTTGCGGTTCGTTATGTGCGCAATCCGCGTACCTTGGGCCTGGTCGGTAACCTGAAAGCCTGCCTGGATCAGGCGCAGGGCGAGTTCATCAAGTTTCTGTGTGACGATGATCTGCTCTATTCCGCCTGTATCGAGCAGCAGGCGCACGAGATGCGCCGTGATGAGGTCAGCCTGGTGCTGGCTCAGCGACTGCTCTGGGATGCGAACGACATCATCCTGCCTGCGCGGCTGGAAAACACCTCGCTGTCACCGGTCAGTGGCCTGTTCAAGGGTGACGATCTGCTGGCGATATTTGAAAAGTTCCCGGTCAACGTTCTCGGCGGATTCAGCAATGCGCTGTTTCGGCGCGCGGACGTCGCCGAACTGTTGCCAGCATTGACCGAGGAGGGTTGCTGCTTCGTCGCCAGCCTGGATTTCGCCTTGTACATCTGCCTGCTGCGCCGCGGCAATCTGGCGGTGTCCAACAATGTGCTGAGTGCCGAGCGTCTGTACCCGGAGCGACTGAGCGCGCAGCAACCGATGAAGGACGCGATGGAAGTCGAGCGCGAGTGGCTTTCGCAAATGCTCAAAGTCCGCAGCGGTGAATCGGCGCCTGCGCCAGGCTGGGTTCGCTACATCCCGTTGACCAAGGCTGACGAGTCGCCGAGGGTGTGGGAAGAACTGCCGTTGAGCCGTACCCTTGGCACCCGGCAGAGCCGTCAGGAGTGTGGCGTCGGGGTCGACAGCCTGAGTTTCGGCGAGCTCTACGCGCAATGGCTGGAGTGCCGGGTGCTGACCGAAGGACAGCGCAAGTTGCTGCCGGAAACCATCGCCGGCTGGTCGCACCAACCGCGGATCGTGCCGATCATCATCGACGGCAAAGGCAGTCGTGATGGTGTGGAGCGGACGCTGGAGGCCCTCGCCAATCAGGATTACCCGCCGGAACTGGTGCTGGTGCTGTCCGCCTCCTGCTCCGAAGCTGAATTGGATGGGCGGGTGTTCCGTCTTCCGCTGCAGGATGACGGGCTGGAACAGGTCAACGCCTTGTTGCCGCAGCTGGAAGGTGCCGACTGGTTCTATATGCTGCAGCCCGGCGATCGTCCGGTGACCACGGCGTTGCTGATCATGGCCGATCGCATCGTGCACTCGCGGTCGTTCACCTGCCTGTACAGCGACGAAGGCAGCCTGCGCGATGGCGAGTCGGCAGAGCCTGCGTTCAAGCCGGATTTCAACCTTGACCTGATGCGCAGCTATCCCTATGTCGGCCGCGCTCTGGCGTTCAAGCGCGAGCGAGTTCTTGCGCTGGGTGGCTTTGATTCGGACTTCGCACAACTGGCGCCTCACGACCTGCTGTGGCGCATGGTCGAGAGCGACGGCATTCAGGTGATCGGCCATGTTGCCGAGGTGCTGCTGGAATCGAAGTTCGATCTGTCGCAGTGGCTCACCGACCCGGGTGTCCTTGAGCAGAATCCGCGGGTGCTCAATGCGCATCTGCAGCGCCTGGGCATCGCCTGCGAGACCCGACGAGAGGGCCACGAGCTGCTCAATCGGGTCGATTATCGGCATGCCCGACGCCCGTTGGTGTCGGTGATCATCGTCGCTCAGGATCAGACGGCTGCCCTGCAACGCTGCGTCGAAACGCTGCTGGAAAAGACCGCTTACACCGAGTACGAAATCCTGCTGGTCGACAGCGGCAGCGAAAGCGCCGAGGCGCAGGTATGGCTCGGCGGCATGGCGCAATTGGGCAGCGACCGGATCCGCGTGTTGAGCTGCCCGCAAAAGAACAACCCCGCCGCCATTCACAACTTTGCCGTTGGCCAGGCGCGCGGCGAGTATGTGTTGCTGCTCAATGCCTTTGCGGTGATCACTCAAGCCGACTGGCTCGACGAATTGCTCAATCATGCGCAGCGTCCGGAAGTCGGGGTCGTTGGCGCCAAGTTGTTCGACCCGGACGGCGGCGTTCTGCATGCCGGCCTGATTCTCGGCTTGCAGGGGCCGGCCGGGCTGCCGTTCTATGGTCAGCCCATGCAGTCGGAAGGCTATATGTTCCGGCTGCAGGCCGTGCAGGACCTGAGCGCCGTCGGCGGTGACTGCCTGATGGTGCGCAAGTCGGTTTTCGAGGAGGTCGCGGGGCTCGACGAACAGGACTTGAAGGTCGCGTACAACGTCGTGGATCTATGCCTGCGTGTCGGCCGCGAAGGCTACCTGGTGGTGTGGAATCCGCATGCCCGGCTGGCCGTGGGCGCTCGCCCGAGCACCGTGGCAACAAGCGAAGAGCAACAACAGCACGAGCGTGAGCAGGATGCGTTTTACCAGCGCTGGTTGCCGCTGATAGCCCGCGATCCGGCGTACAACGTCAACCTCGCGCTGCAGGGCGTCGGCGCCACAAATTTCAGCCTCGAACCGGGTCTGCTGACCGGCTGGAGTGCGTTTTCCAAGTCGCATCTGCCCAATGTACTCGCGGTGCCGATCAATGCTTCCGCGATCGGCCATTACCGCATGAGCCAGCCGATGATTGAGCTGGTGGCGGCCAACCGGGTCGAAGGACGCATCTGCTACGGGTTGCCGTCGATCGTTGAAATCGAGCGTCAGGCGCCCGACGTGATCGTGCTGCAAGGACGCTACTCGGAGCACGCCATCGATGAAATTCCGCCACTGAAGAAATACTTCAGTGCCCGGCGGATTTTCGAGCTGGATGACTATGTCATTGACGTACCTCATCGCAACGCGCACATCCGCAACATGCCGAGCAAGCAGGACATGGAGCGCATGGTACGTCGGGCGATCGGTCTCTGTGATCGGGTAGTCGTGTCGACCCAGCCGCTGGCCAATGTTCTGTCGGACATGCACCACGACATTCGTGTCGTCCCGAACATGCTCGCCAAGGACCTCTGGAGCCATCTGCGGAGCCGCCGGCGCACGTCGAAGAAACCACGGGTCGGTTGGGGCGGTGGCACCAGCCACCACGGCGACCTGGCGGTGATCGCCGATGTCGTGCGCGAGTTGGCCAGTGAAGTCGACTGGGTGTTTTTCGGCATGTGCCCGGACGACTTGCGTCCGTACATGCATGAGTTCCACGGTGTGATCGGGCTGGACGTGTATCCGGCGAAACTGGCCAGCCTCAATCTGGATCTGGCCCTCGCACCGCTGGAGTTCCACATCTTCAACGACTGCAAGAGCAACCTGCGTCTGCTGGAGTACGGCGCCTGTGGCTACCCGGTGATCTGCACTGACACCGAGGCCTATCGCGGCTACCTGCCGTGCACGCGGGTCAAGACCAACACCACTGATGAGTGGCTGCAGGCGATCCGCATGCACCTGGCCGATCCGGATGCCAGCTACCGCATGGGCGACGAGTTGCGTGAGATGGTGCTACGCGATTACGTGCTGCGCGGCGATAACCTGCGTTATTGGGAAAATGGCTGGCTGGCGGACTGACCGATTCGCGCAATCCCCCTTCCAAAAAAACAGGCGACCTTGCAGTCGCCTGTTTTTTTTCTGAAATTCGTCTTTGCATCAATTTCGATACAGTTTTTGTCCGATGGCTCAAGACACCGTCAGTTCCTGTCGATATCAACACATTCGTAAGTGTTTTAGCGGTCGCGGCGATGACGTGTGAGCGCCTGGCGAGCCGGTACTGGTTCTTAACAAGGCAAGGAAGAAGTAATCGCAGTTATCAACGGGACAAATGGCGCGGACACGCTGAACGGTACCAGTGACGATGACCAGATCAATGGTCTGGACGGTAACGACCTGATCAAGGGCAGTGCCGGTGCGGACAAGATCGACGGTGGCGCTGGCGCTGACAAACTGAATCTGCAGAACGCCGGCTCGGCATTTGGTGGTGAGGGTGATGACACCTACACCGTCACCAGCGGGAGATTGGTGACCATTCAGGATGATGGCACCAGTCAAGGTGACACGTTGGTCCTGACCAACATCAACGCTCAGCAACTGCTGTTCGATCGCGTCGGCAATGACCTTTACGTACACCAGTACAGTGTTTTCGAAGGTCAGACTCCCGATGACGGCGTGCGTCTGAAGGACTGGTTCGCCGGCTCCGCCACTATGGATGTTATCAAGACGGCTGACGGCCAGTACATCGGCCTGCCAACCAGCAATGATGCGTTCGCCATGTTCGGCTGATCGTTGAATAAGGCACCTTTGCGCCTGCAAGAAACGTGAAGGCGTTCGTTTGACGTTCGGGGAGGGGCTGATCCGGTTTGCATGAGCCGGATCAGCCCCTTTTTTCTGCGCCCGCCGATTGGCTCTGCGAGCTGGCGCGTTTCCTGCAAGTCCCCCTCAAATCGCCATAAAACGAGCGCTCGCGGCCATTGCCCCTGCGCCCGAATCGGCAGAAAGGTTTAGCCAGAAGGCCGCGGCGCGCAAGAAAGCGACGCGCAGCCCTGTGACGAACGAGAGGGGAGAGGATGAAGGCAGTTATTTTGGCGGGTGGTCTGGGCACGCGCATCAGTGAAGAGTCGCACCTCAAGCCCAAGCCGATGATCGAGATTGGCGGCAAGCCAATTCTCTGGCACATCATGAAGCAGTACTCCGCCCACGGGATTCACGACTTCGTGATTTGCCTGGGCTACAAGGGGTACGCGATCAAGGACTTCTTCGCCAACTACTTCCTGCATACCTCCGACGTGACCTTCGACATGCGTGAAAACCGCATGGACGTACACCAGAACTACAGCGAGCCATGGCGTGTGACGCTGATCGACACCGGCGAAGAGACCATGACCGGTGGCCGCCTGGGGCGCGCCGCGCGCTATCTGGAGGATGAAGAAGCCTTCTGCTTCACCTACGGCGACGGCGTTTCCGATTTGAACATCAGCGCGCTGGTCGACTTCCACCTGACCCACGGCAAACTCGCCACCGTCACCGCCGTACAACCGCCGGGACGCTACGGTGCACTGGATCGCGAAGGTGATCGAGTACTGGGGTTCACCGAGAAGCCGCGTGGTGACGGTGGCTGGATCAATGGCGGTTTCTTCGTGCTGTCGCCCAAGGTCCTGCCGCTGATCGAAGGCGATTCGACGTCGTGGGAGTCAGGGCCGCTTGACGGTCTGGCCGCCCGCGGTGAGCTGATGGCGTTTCAGCACGACGGTTTCTGGCAGCCAATGGACACCCTGCGCGACAAGAACCACCTCGAAGCACTGTGGCAGAGCGGGGAGGCCCCATGGAAGCAATGGGACTGAGTGCGGATTTCTGGCGCGGCAAGCGTGTACTGGTCACCGGTCACACCGGTTTCAAAGGCAGTTGGCTGACCCTGTGGCTGCAAAGCCTCGGTGCGCAAGTCAGTGGTTTTGCCCTTGATCCGTCGACCGAACCGAGCCTGTATGAGCTGGCGCGGGTTCACGAAGGCATCAACGACCAACGCGGTGATCTGCGTGATCTCGGCGCGCTGCTGGAGATCATCGCTGACACCGAGCCGGAGATCGTTCTGCACCTGGCCGCCCAGCCGCTGGTGCGCGAAGGTTATCGCGATCCGCTGGGCACTTACTCCAGCAACGTCATGGGCACGCTGAACCTGCTTGAAGCGATTCGTCAGGTCGGTGGCGTGCGCGCCTGCGTGCTGGTGACCACCGACAAGGTTTACGCCAACAAGGAATGGCTGTGGCCGTACCGCGAAGACGAAGCCCTCGGCGGCCACGATCCTTACAGCAGCAGCAAGGCCTGTTGCGAATTGTTGGCACAGTCTTATGCGGCGTCATTCTTCCCGGCTGACAAGTACGCCGAGCACGGTTTGGCCCTGGCCACCGCGCGCGCCGGCAACGTGCTGGGTGGCGGCGACTTCGCCCCGGAGCGCCTGATTCCCGACGTGCTCAGGGCCTGGACTGCCGACGAGCCGGTGACCCTGCGTTACCCGCAAGCCGTGCGTCCGTGGCAGCACGCGCTGGAGCCGCTGGCCGGTTACCTGCAACTGGCTGCCGGCCTCTATGAACAAGGCCCTGAATACGCCGGGGCGTGGAACTTCGGCCCGGGCGAGGCGGACATGTGCAGCGTCGGCGAAGTGGTCGAACTGCTCGCCAATCGCTGGCCACAGGCACGCGGTCTGCGCATCGAAAAAAGCGAACTGCACGAGGCCGGCCTGTTGCGTCTGGACAGCAGCCGCGCCCGCCAAGTCCTTGGCTGGCAGCCGCGCTGGACTTTGCAGCAATGCCTGACTCAGACCCTCGACTGGCACCTGGCGTGGCAGAACGGCGACGACATGCGCGCCGTGACCCTCGGCCAACTGAACCTGTACCGAGGCGCGCTGTGAGCGAGTTTTCCTTGAAACAGTTGCCGCTGACCGGATTGTTCAGCGTCCAGCACAAGCGTTTCGAAGACCAGCGCGGGCACTTCGCCCGGCTGTTCTGCGAAGGCAGTCTGAGTGCGTTCGGCAACGAATTTCACATCCGTCAGATCAACCATTCCTGCACCCGCGAGAAGGGCAGTGTGCGCGGTTTGCATTATCAGAACGCCAACGCGCCGGAAGCCAAGCTGATCACCTGCCTGCGCGGTGAAGTGTGGGATGTGGCGGTGGATCTGCGTCCTGACTCCGAGACCTTTCTGCACTGGCACGCCGAGCACCTCAAGGCTGGCGATGGTCGCAGTCTATTGATTCCCGCCGGGTTCGCCCACGGCTTCCAGACCCTGACCGACGACGCCGAACTGCTTTACCTGCACAGCGCCGATTACGCGCCGGAGCACGAGAGCGGCTTGTCGGTGAACGATCCACGGTTGGCGATTGCCTGGCCGTTGCCTGTCAATAATTTGTCAGCGCGTGATTCCAGCCATCCCGTGCTCGATCAACACTTTGCTGGAGTGCGTCTATGAACTGCCGTGGGTGCGCCGCACCGCTGAGCCTGCCGCTGATCGACCTCGGCACCTCGCCACCGTCCAACGCCTACGTGCACGCCGATCGCCTGGAACAGGCCGAGCAATGGGTGCCGTTGAAGGTCGCCGTGTGTCAGCAATGCTGGCTGGTGCAGACCGAGGATTACACCCGCGCCGACAGCCTGTTCGACGCCGAGTACGCCTACTTCAGTTCGTTCTCCAGTACCTGGCTGGCCCACGCGGAGCGCTATGTCGCCGAGATGGTCGAGCGCTTTGGCTTGAACGCCGACAGCCGTGTGGTCGAAGTCGCCGCCAACGACGGTTACCTGTTGCAGTACGTCGCCGCTCGCGGCATCCCGTGCCTGGGCGTCGAGCCGACCCGCAGCACCGCGCAAGCGGCGCGAGAAAAAGGCCTGCAGATTCGTGAAGTGTTTTTCGGTCGCGACAGCGCTGCGCAGCTGCACAGCGAAGGCTGGGGCGCCGACCTGATGGCCGCCAACAACGTGCTCGCGCATGTGCCCGACATCAACGACTTCCTCGGCGGTTTCGCCACGCTGCTCAAGCCGACCGGTGTCGCTACCTTCGAATTTCCGCAACTGCTGACGCTGATGGCCGGCGCGCAGTTCGACACCCTGTATCACGAACACTATTCGTACCTGTCGCTGACCGCCGTGCAGGCCCTGTGCGAGCGCAATGGCCTGGAAGTGTTCGACGTCAGCCAATTGAGCACCCACGGCGGTTCGCTGCGGGTATTCGTGCAACGTAAAGACGGCCAGCGTCGTGCGGTGCAACCAGCGGTGCAGCAACAGCTGCAGGCCGAACTGGATGCCGGGGTGAAAACGCCCGAGTACTACGCGACCCTGGCGCCGGCGGCCGAACGCATCAAGCACGAACTGCTGCGCTTCCTGTTGCAGGCCAAGGCCGACGGCAAGCGTGTGGTCGGCTACGGCGCGGCAGCCAAGGGCAATACCTTGCTCAACTACGCCGGGGTCAAACCCGATTTGCTGGCGTGGGTGGCCGATGCCAACCCGCACAAGCAGGGCAAGTTCCTGCCGGGTAGTCGCGTCCCGATCGTTGCACCTGAGCGTATTGCCCAGGAGCAGCCTGACTACATTCTGGTCTTGCCGTGGAATCTGTTGAGCGAAGTGACGCAGCAGCTGTCTTCGGCCAAGGCATGGGGCGCACGCTTTGTCGTCGCCGTTCCGGAGTTGAGCATCCAATGAGCAGAATTCATTACACCAAACCCAGCGTTGGCGAACTCGAAGCGCAATATGCCCTGGACGCCGTGCAGAACGGTTGGGGCGCACGTTGCTACGAATACCTGACGCGTTTCGAGCACGGCTTTGCCGAGCATCTGGGTGCAACCTACGCCATCGCCACCTCCAGCTGCACCGGTGCGCTGCACATGGGCATGGCGGCGCTGGGCGTTGGCGCCGGCGATGAAGTGATCCTGGCCAACACCAACTGGATTGCCTCGGCGGCGCCGATCACTTACCTGGGCGCCACGCCGGTGTTTGTCGACGTGCTGGCCGACAGCTGGTGCCTGGATCCGCAACGTGTCAGAAACGCGATTACCCCGCGCACCAAGGCGATTCTCGCGGTGCACCTGTACGGCAACCTGTGTGACATGGACGCGCTGCTCGCCATCGGTCGCGAGTTCGGCATCCCGGTGATCGAGGACGCGGCAGAGGCCATCGGCTCGCAATGGCGCGGCAAGGCTGCGGGTTCGCTGGGGGCTTTCGGCGCCTTTTCGTTTCATGGCACCAAGACCATGACCACCGGCGAGGGCGGCATGTTCGTCACCTCCGACAAGGCTTTGTATGAGCGGGTCCTGACCCTGTCCAACCATGGTCGTGTGGCCGGTTGCACCAAGCAGTTCTGGCCGGAGTTTGTCGGTTTCAAATACAAGATGAGCAACCTGCAGGCGGCGGTCGGCTGCGCTCAGGTCGAGCGAATCGACGAGTTGATCGAACGTAAACGCGCGATTTTTGCCAACTACGCGCGAGCGCTCGAGGGTGTGCCTGGCGTGTCGCTGAACCCGGAACCGGCGCATGGCCGCAATGGTTACTGGATGCCGACCGTGGTGTTCGATGCCGACGCCGGCATCCACCGCGAACAAATGATCGCCGCGTTCCAGGCCGCCGACATCGACGCCCGGGTGTTTTTCTGGCCGTTGTCGTCGCTGCCGATGTTCAGCCAATACGTGGTCGACACGCCGCTGGCGTTTGCGTTGCCAGAGCGTGCCTTCAACCTGCCCAGCTATCACGACATGACCGACGCCGACCAGCAGCGAGTGGTGCAAGTGGTGCTGGATCTACTGGCTCGCAGGCACGCACTGTGAAGATGTATCTGCTGGGAGCCGCCAACCCGGAAGCGGTGCGCATGCTGCACGCCGTCAAGCGCAGCACGCCGAACATCGAATTCGCCTTTCTGGACAACGACCCGCGCAAGCACGGCACGCTATTTTACGGGGTGCCGGTGCTCGGTGGTTGCGAACGTGTCGGTGAACTCAATGGCGAGGACGTGCGCTTCGTCAATCTGATCACCGGCAGTACCCGGTTACGCTACGAAACTACCTGTCAGTTGGTCGATGCCGGTGCGCGCCTCGGTCAGTTCGTTCATCCGGGTATTGACCTGAGCATGATCCGCATGGGGCAGGGCAGTTATCTGCAGGAAGGCGTGCTGATGCAGGCCGAAGTGACCTTGGGCGACAACACCAGCATCAGCGCCGGCAGTGTCGTGGGGCATGAAGGGCGGATCGGTCACTCGGTGTTCATGGCGCCGGGCGTGTGTATCGCAGGTTGCGTGGAAATCGGTGACGGGACCTTTATCGGGACCAATGCCACGATCCTGCCGCGCCTGCGCATCGGTCGCTGGGTAACCATCGGTGCCGGTGCCGTAGTGACCAAGGATGTTCCGGATTTTTCGGTCGTGGTGGGTAATCCCGCCAGGATCATCAAGACCAACGCAGTGCCTTACCCGGACGCCAGGGTGTTCAAGTAAGCCGTTTCCCGAATTTTTGGAGAGTTGCAATGAATCCGCATGAGCAGTTTCGCGAAGAAGTGAAAGCCAACATCGAAGGCCTGCAGCAAGACAAGGCACTGCAGGCCGAGTCCCTGGACTGGGTCGGCACCACGGCCAGACACAAGTACACCTACAACTTCAGCTGGATGGGCCGGCCGATCATTCAGTTCCCGCAGGACATGGTTGCGATGCAGGAAATCATCTGGAACCTGCGTCCGGACGTGATCGTCGAGACCGGCATCGCCCACGGCGGTTCGCTGGTGTTCTACGCCTCGATCCTGGAGCTGATCGGCCATGGCGAAGTCCTGGGCGTCGACATCGATATCCGCCAGCACAACCGCGAAGCCATCGAAGCGCACCCGATGTTCAAACGCATCAGCATGATCCAGGGTTCGAGCATCGACACCGCCATCGTCGACCAGGTGCGCGAGCGTGTGCAGGGCAAGAAAGTGCTGGTGGTGCTGGACTCCAACCATACCCACGAGCACGTCCTCGAAGAACTGCGCCTGTATGCACCGCTGGTGTCGGTGGGCAGCTACTGCGTGGTCATGGACACCGTGGTCGAAGACATGCCCGCCGATGCTTTCCCGGATCGTCCGTGGGGCAAGGGTGACAACCCGAAAACCGCGGTATGGGCTTACCTGGAAGAAAACCGCGATTTCGAAATCGATCAGGCGATTCACAGCAAATTGCTGATCACTGTCGCGCCGGATGGCTATCTGCGTCGCGTGCGCTAATCGACAAACAACGATGAGTTTTCGGCGACTCGCCGCGTGTGGGGAATATATGCAAGGCAAGAACACTTCTGGAACCGGTCTGGCACTCAACGAACAGTTGACTGTTGTGCTGATCTCTCACGAACGTCCGGCATTTCTGCGTAGAGCCATTCGCTTCTACAGCAGCCTGCCGTGCAGGATTCTGGTGCTGGACTCGTCGGCGGTGGCGCTGGCGGGCATCCCTGCCGAATTCACCCACGTGGATTATCAGCACTTGCCACAGTTCGGCTACTGGGGCATTCGCGCCAAGCTGGCCTACGGTGTCGAGCAGTTGCAGACGCCTTACATGGTGTTCGCCGCCGACGATGACTTCCTTGTGCATGAAGCCCTGCATGAAGCTGTGGCATTCATGGAGGCCAACCCCGATTACAGCCTGTGCCATGGCTACAGCCTGATGTATCTGGCGTTGGCCAACAGCGTCAATTACTACCGACGTGACAAGAAAGTCTGCGAGGACTACTCGGCCGACCAGGCTGAAGATCGTCTGCTCGATTACATGCATCAGTACCTGCCGCCGTTCTATGCCGTGCAGCGTACGGCGATCTTGCGCGACTGGTACGACGCGATGCCGCAGGACACAATCTTCCAGTGGCAGGAAGTCGGTCACACCTATTACATGCTGGCCCGGGGCAAGGCGCGGATTCTGCCGATTCCGTATGTCGTGCGCGAAATCAACTACGTGCAGTCCGATCACAACACCGAGATCTATCACTCTCTGGCCTATATGGATGCCAAGAGCGTGGCCGGTCGCGAAGCCTTTGCCGAATTCCTCGCCGGGTTGCCGACCCAGATCCAGCATCAGGATCCACAGCAGGGCAAACAGTTTGTTCTGAAAAGTTTTGCTTCGCTGGCCGACAGCCTGCTGACCAATCGCGCACTCACCGCCGAGCTGATCTTCGAATCGACATGGATCGATATCGAGACCGGCCCGCAGCGCCGGTTCGGTCCGAAGCAATACGTTGAAATGCCTTTCTACAACCAGGTGTTTTTCGATCAGCTGACTCAATTCGAGTTTTTGTTGCACGCGATGCCTGCCGGGCGCGTTCAGCTCAAGGAGCTGGAAGGTATCTGGGCTCGCCAGCAGAGCCTGATGCTGGCGCGCAACAACGACACCCCGGAAAGTGTGCTCGACCGCCTGTGGCAAGCGCATGACAGCAACGTGTTCAATCGCGCGGTGATCAAGCGGCTGATCGCGCAATTGCAACCGTTGGACGAAGAAGACGACGCGCCGAAATTGCGTGAGTGGGTGGCTCGTCTGGACGCGGTATTGCTGGAAGGGTATCAGCCGACATTCGACAAGATGTTGACCGGCCGCCTGCTCCAGTGGCTCGCTGCGCGCGCGCCGGATGCCGAGCAGGCCGAGACGATTGCCCGTTACCTGGCCGATAATGCCGGTGGTCCGCAGTTCGGGATTTTCCTGCTCGATCTGGACAACGACATCGACAAGTTGCAGGTCACTCTGGACAGCTTGCTCGAAGGTCACAGCAAAGCCTTCAAGGTTGTGGTCTTCACCACGGGTGAACCGCCGGCCGCAACCACTGCGCAAAATACCCTGCACTTTGTGCGAGTGACCCAAAGCAATTTCGTCGACAAGCTCAACCAGAGCGTCAATCAGTCGACTTGCGACTGGCTGCTGCTGGCTGAGGCGGGTGACGAGTTCACCGCTGCCGGCCTGCTGCGTGCCAGCCTGGAACTGATGGCGGCGCCTGGTGTAAGGGCGGTGGCCACGGATGAAATCCTGCGCCAGGAAAACGGTGCGCTGGTGGATATGTTCCGTCCGGGCTTCAATCTGGATCTGCTGCAAAGCGTTCCGTCATTGATGGCGCGGCACTGGTTGATCCGTCGCGAAGTGCTGACCGGTCTTGGTGGTTACCAGGCAGATTTCAGCAAGGCGCTGGAACTCGATGTGTTGCTGCGCATCATTGAACAGGGTGGCCTCGACGGTCTGGCTCATCTCGACGAGCCGCTGCTGATCACCCGGGCACCCGTGCTGGCAGAAAATGCTCATGAGCGTCAGGCGCTGCTGCGTCACCTGGGCAATCGCGGTTACAAGGCTCAAGTCACCTCGACGCTGCCTGGCACCTGGCAGATCGACTATCGCCATATCGAGCGGCCGCTGGTGTCGGTGATCGTGCCCGCTGGCGACGATCTTGGCGCATTGCAACGTTGCCTGGATGGCGTGCTGCTCAGAACACGTTACACCCGCTATGAAGTGTTGATTGCGGCCAACCCGAACCAGTTGGCCGAGGTCAACGACTGGCTGGGAACCCTGCACAATGCCAAAGTGCGGGTGCTGCATGCTGATCGTCCGCTTGATCAAGTGGCGTTGTACAACGCGGCCAGCCAGCAGGCGCAGGGCGAATATCTGGTGTTGCTGGCGACCGACAGTGAGGTGGTCAACCCGAACTGGATCGAGTCGTTGCTCAATCATGCCCAGCGTCCCGAAGTCGGCATCGTCGGTGCCAAACTGGTGGACCGCGACGGCAAGATCTCCCAGGCAGGTTTGATTCTTGGATTCAACGATGGGGTGGCTTCAGCCTTCATCGGTGAGAAACATGCTGCCGAGGGCTACATGCAGCGCCTGTCGGTCGAGCAGAACTATTCGGCCGTGTCGAAGGTGTGCCTGATGGTGCGTAAAGAGCTGTTCGACGCGCTCGGTGGCCTGGACGAAGTGACCTTCGCCGATGGCTTCAGTGATGTTGATCTGTGTCTGAAGGCCGGTCAGGTCGGTTACCTCACCGTGTGGACGCCGCTGGTGCAGGTATTGCACACCGGCGAGCTGCCGCAAGCCCCTGAAGCATTGGCGGCATTGCGTGAAAAATGGAGCGCGGCCTTTGCACAGGACCCGGCCTATAACGCCAACCTGGCCCTGACCGGCAAAGGTTTCACTTTGGGTGAAAGTGCCCCGATCAATTGGGCGCAGTTGCTCGCCTGAGCTGCCGACAGGAATCAGCACATGTTCAACGGTAAATCGATCTTCATCTCCGGCGGCACCGGCTCGTTCGGGCGCAAATTCATCGCCCGTCTGCTTGAGCAATACCAGCCCAAGCGCGTGGTGGTGTTCTCCCGCGATGAACTCAAACAGTACGAAATGCAGCAGACGTTCAACGCGCCGTGCATGCGTTACTTCCTCGGCGACGTGCGCGATGCCGATCGTCTGCGTCAGGCCATGCGCGGCATCGATTACGTGGTGCACGCGGCGGCGCTCAAGCAGGTGCCGGCGGCGGAGTACAACCCGACCGAATGCATTCGCACCAACGTCAATGGCGCGGAGAACATCATCGCCGCCGCCATCGACAACGGCGTGAAGAAAGTCGTCGCGCTGTCCACCGACAAGGCGGCGAGCCCGATCAATCTGTACGGCGCAACCAAGTTGCTCTCGGACAAATTGTTCGTCGCCGCCAACAACATCGCCGGCGAACAGCAGACCCGTTTTGCCGTGGTGCGCTACGGCAATGTGGCCGGTTCCCGTGGGTCGGTGGTGCCGTTCTTCAGCAAGTTGATTGCCGATGGCGCGACGGAGCTGCCGATCACCGACGAGCGCATGACCCGTTTCTGGATCACCCTCGATCACGGCGTGCAGTTTGTCCTCGACAGCTTCGCGCGGATGCACGGCGGCGAAGTGTTCGTGCCGAAGATCCCGTCGATCCGTATCGTCGATCTGGCGCGGGGCATGGCCGAGCAATTGCCGCACAAGAACGTCGGTATCCGTCCCGGGGAAAAACTCCATGAATTGATGGTGCCGCTGGACGATGCGCGGATGACGCTGGAGTTCGAAGACCACTACACCATTCAGCCGTCGATCCGTTTCACCAGCGTCGATGTCGATTTTGCCGTCGACAAGCTTGGCGAATGCGGCCGGCCGGTGGGTGAGGACTTCGAGTACCGCTCCGACACCAATCCGCACTTCCTCTCGGTCGGGCAGATCGCCGACCTGCACGCGAAACTCTCGGTATGATTCCCTACGGTCGGCAGAGCGTCGATCAGGCGGACATCGATGCGGTGGTCGAAGTCCTGCAATCGGACTGGCTGACCCAGGGGCCGAGCATCGAGCGCTTCGAACAGGCGATGGCCGAACGTTGTCAGGCCGACTTCGCGGTCGCGGTGTGCAACGCCACGGCGGCGCTGCACATTGCCTGCCTTGCGGCCGGCCTTGGCCCGGGCGATCGTTTGTGGACTACGCCAAACACCTTTCTGGCCTCGGCCAACTGCGGGCGCTATTGCGGCGCCGAGGTGGACTTCGTCGACATCGATCCGCTGACCTGGAACCTCGATGCCTTCGCCCTCGCCGCGAAACTCGATCAGGCCGAACAGGACGGTACGTTGCCGAAAGTGCTGGTGGCGGTGGCGTTCTCCGGGCAGAGCTGCGACATGCGCAAGATTGCCGAACTGGCCGAGCGCTACAACTTCACCGTGATCGAAGATGCCTCGCACGCGGTGGGCGCGAGCTACGCCGGGCGCCCGGTGGGTTGCGGTGAATTTGCGGCGATGACCGTGTTCAGTTTTCACCCGGTGAAGATCATCACCAGTGGCGAAGGCGGCATGGTGCTGACCAATCGTCCGCAGCTGGCCGAGCGCTTGCAACGCCTGCGCAGCCACGGCATGACCCGTGACCCGCAACAGATGACCGAGCCCAGCCACGGCCCGTGGTATTACCAGCAGATCGAGCTGGGCTTCAATTACCGGATCACCGATTTGCAGGCAGCGCTGGGCCTGTCGCAACTGGGCAGGCTGGATGACTTCATCGCCCGCCGTCGCGAGCTGGCGGCGCGCTACGATCACTTGCTGGCGTACCTGCCGCTGACCTTGCCCAGCGCGCAGCCAGAGGCGGAGTCGGCGTGGCATCTGTACGTGGTGCGCCTGCAGACCGAGCGTATCGGCCTGACCCACCGTCAGGTGTTCGAAGGCTTGCGGGCAGCCGGCATCGGCGTGAACCTGCACTATATTCCCGTGCATTTGCAGCCGTACTATCGTGACTTGGGTTTTGCCGAAGGCGACTTCCCCGAAGCCGAGCGTTATTACGCTCAAGCGATCAGTCTGCCGCTGTTCCCGTTGCTCAGCGATGAGCAGCAGGATCATGTGGTCGAGCAATTGCGGCGATTGACCGAATAGAGACCGCTGCGGCGGTGGGTGGGAATCTGCGATGCGTGATTTGAGCGAACAGGAACAATTCTGGCAGGGCGATTTCGGCAACCGCTACGTTGAGCGCAACGTCGGTCAACCACTGGTGGCGGGCAATCTGGCGTTGTTCGCCAAAGCATTGACCCGCGCCAGCCGGATCGACAGCCTGCTGGAGCTGGGGACCAATGCCGGCAACAATCTGCAAGCGTTGCGTCAGTTGTTGCCGCACTGCGAACTGTTCGGCGTCGAGATCAATCAGCTCGCCTGTGCTCAGGCAAAGGCGTTGGGCATAGCGCAGATCTGGCATGGCTCACTGTTCGATTTTCCTCGTGATCGCGGTTATGACCTGACGGTGAGCAAAGGCGTACTGATCCATCTGGCGCCCACGCTGCTGGCGACCGCCTATGCGCAGTTGTACGCGTTGAGCCAGCGCTACATCCTGATCGCCGAGTATTACAACCCGACGCCCGTCGAGGTGTCTTATCGCGGCACCAGCGGCAAGCTGTTCAAGCGCGATTTCGCCGGGGAAATGCTCGATCGTTATCCCGATCTGCACTTGCTCGATTACGGCTTTGGTTATCACCGTGACCCGCAATTCCCGGTAGACGACATCACCTGGTTCCTGCTGGAAAAACGTCCTTGAACAGTGTTGCGATCATCCCGGCCCGTGGCGGCAGCAAGCGCATCCCGCGCAAGAATCTGTTGCCGTTCGACGGCGTGCCGATGATTGTCCGCTCGATCCGCACGGCGCAGGATTGCGGCCTGTTCGACCAGGTTGTGGTCAGCACCGACGACGCCGAGATTGCCGAGCTGGCGCTGGCCCATGGTGCACAAGTGCCGTTCCTGCGCCCGGCTGAACTGGCGGATGATTTCACCGGCACAGCAGCGGTGATCGTGCACGCCTTGCAACAGCTGCCGGCCTTCGATTACGCCTGCTGCGTGTACGCCACGGCGCCATTGTTGCAGGCGCGATTCCTGCGAGAAGGCTTTGAGCTGCTGGCGCAGCACCCGGACAAAGCCTTTGCATTCTCCGTGTGCAGCTTCGGTTTTCCGGTGCAGCGCGCGCTGACGCTGGACGGGCAGGGCGCGCTCACCGCGTTGTACCCCGAATTTCGCAACACCCGTTCGCAGGACTTGCCCGAAGCTTTTCAGGACGCCGGGCAGTTCTACTGGGGCCGCAGCGAAGCCTGGCTGCGCGGTGAGGTGCTGTATTCACCGGCCAGCCTGCCGGTGATTCTGCCGCGGCATCTGGTGCAGGACATTGATACGCTTGAAGACTGGAAGCGCGCCGAATACCTTTACGCCGCACTGAAGGCTGGCGGAGAACTGTCATGAGAGTGTTGATCCGCGCTGACGCCTCGCCGACCATCGGCAGCGGCCACATTGCCCGTTGCCTGACCTTGGCGCGGGTGCTGCGCAAGCAGGGCAGTCATGTTGCGTTTGCCTGTCGACTGTTGCCGGGGCATCGGCTCGATGCGCTAAGCGATGAGGGGTTCGAAACCTTCGCGTTACCGGACTTTTACCCCGACGAAGACCCGCAGCAGGCCATTGAATCGATGCTGCCGTGGCAGGCCGATATCGACGCATTGGCGTCGTTGCTGGAGGGGCATGCCGGGTTCGACTGGATCATCGCCGACCATTACGGCCTTGACCATCACTGGCAAACCGCCGCCCGGCGTTGGGCGCCACGGATTGCGGCGGTCGACGATCTTGGCACTCGGCATTACAACGTCGATCTGCTGCTCAATCAGAACCTCTCCGGCCTCAGCGAAAACTACGCGCCGTTGCTGCCTGACGGCTGCCGCACCTTGCTCGGCCCGCGTTACGCCATGCTGCGCGAAGAATTCGAGTGCCCGGCCATCGAGATCAAACCGAAGGCCCGCCGCGTGCTGGTGAATTTCGGTGGTTTCGACGCGGCGATGCAGACTCATCACGCGATGCTCGCGCTGCAGGATTTCACAGCGCTGGAAGTGGATTTCGTCGCCGGTGCAGACAACCCGGCGTGGACGCAAATGCAAGCCTTGGCCGAGACGCGGCCGCACTGGCGCCTGCACAGTTTCGTCAGCGATTTCCAGCAACGCATGACCGGCGCCGATCTGTTCATCGGCGCCGGTGGCGGTACCAGTTGGGAGCGTGCAGCCCTGGGTCTGCCAACCCTGTGCATCGCGGTATCGAACAATCAGCAGGCCAACGGCGAAGTCATGGCCGCGGCCGGGGCGCATGTGTTCCTGGGCGCCCGTGAACAGGTCAGCGTCGAGCAACTGCGCGACGCTATCGGCTTTGTCGTCGACAATGTCTATCTGCGCCAAAGCCTGGCCAAACGTTCGCGGCAACTGGTGGATGGCCGTGGTGCGTTGCGGGTGGCGGCAGCGCTGGCCGGTGCGGTGCTCAAGCTGCGCCCGGCGACACTCGACGATGCGCAATTGCTGTTCGAGGGGCGCAACGCCGAGGCCGTAAGGCGCTGGTCGCTGGACAGCGGCGCGATCGAGTGGCCGCAGCATCTGCACTGGCTGAATGCGAGCCTGCGCCATCCGCAGCGCCTGCTGTTGATCGCCGAGGCCGATGACGGCCCGGTGGGCGTCTTGCGCTATGACCTGCGCGGCTTTGAGGCCGAAGTGTCGCTCTATCTGTTGGCAGGACGGTTCGGTCTTGGTTGGGGCAGGGCGTTGCTGGCGCGAGGTGAAGCGTTCGTGCGCACTCACTGGCCGCAATTGACTGCCATTACTGCGCAGGTCCTGCCGGGCAATCGCCCCTCTTTGAATGTGTTTCGTGACGCCGGATTCACCCAGAGTGCCTGCGCGTTCACCCAGGTTTTGAAGGATCACCGCGATGAGTAGTTTCAAGATTGGCGAACGTCTGATCGGTGCCGAGGCGCCACCGTTCATCATTGCCGAAATGAGCGGCAACCATAACCAGTCGCTGGAGGTGGCCCTGCAGATCGTCGAGGCCGCCGCGAAGGCGGGGGCGCATGCCTTGAAATTGCAGACCTACACCGCCCAGACCATGACCCTGGATCTGGCCGAAGGCGAGTTTTTCATCAAGGACCCGAACAGCCTGTGGGCCGGGACTTCGCTGTACGACTTGTACGAGAAGGCCCACACTCCATGGGAATGGCATGCGCCGATTTTCGCTCGGGCAAAAGCGTTGGGCATGCTCGCGTTCTCGACGCCGTTCGATGACACGGCGGTGGACTTTCTCGAAAGCCTCGACGTCCCGGCGTACAAGATCGCCAGTTTCGAAAACACCGATCTGCCGCTGATCCGCCGTGTGGCGGCGACCGGCAAACCGCTGATCATTTCCACCGGCATGGCCAGCATCGCTGAACTCGACGAAACCGTACGCGCCGCCCGCGAGGCCGGGTGCAAGGATCTGGTATTGCTCAAATGCACCAGTACTTACCCGGCAACGCCGCTCAACAGCAATGTGCGCACGATCCCGCACCTGCGTGAACTGTTCGGTTGCGAGGTGGGGCTGTCCGATCACTCCATGGGGGTTGGCGTATCGGTGGCCGCCGTGGCACTCGGGGCCACGGTGGTGGAAAAGCACTTCACCCTCGACCGTTCGGCGGGTGGCGTGGATGCCAGTTTCTCGCTGGAGCCTGCGGAACTGGCCAGTCTGGTGGTCGAAACCGAACGCGCCTGGCAGGCCATGGGCCAGGTGCATTACGGCGTAACGGAGGCCGAGCGCAAGTCGCTGGTCTATCGCCGCTCGCTGTACATCACCGCCGACATGGCCGCCGGTGAGCCCTTCACCGCAGCCAATCTGCGCGCCATTCGCCCAGGTCTCGGTCTGCCGCCCAAGCACACTGACGCGGTCCTCGGTCGCCGCGCTCGCCAGGCGATCAAACGCGGCACGCCGCTGGACTGGTCGTTGGTCGAATAACCCGATCTGCACCCGATTCGGCAAAATAGCGTGACCTGCGAGTCATAACGCGCATCTTCACTGTATTGTATTGACCGGGGAGATGGCGCCTGGCCGTTGATCGGTTCCAGTGATAGCCCTTTGCGCTCCCCGTGGCTGCCCGTTGTGGCGGCCGTTTTCTGTTTGTCGGCGCCCCTCGAATCCTTGCGAGCGGTGGTTTTGGGCTGTTTTTTATTGGGAAGCCGTAATGATTGGCATAAAAAGCATTGCGAGCTACGTTCCTGTAGCCGGCGTGGACAATTACGCACAAGGTGCAAAATTCGAGAAGGATGAAGAATTCATCCTCGGTAAAATCGGTTCGGCCTTCCTGCCGCGCAAAGACGCTGAACAGGAAACCTCCGATCTGTGCGTGGAAGCGGCCAATGCGCTGTTTGCCAGCAACCCTGAACTGAAACGTGAATCGATCGACGCGCTGATCGTCGTCACCCAGAACGGTGACGAAGAAGGTTTGCCGCACACCGCGGCGATCGTCCAGGACAAACTCGGTCTGCCGACCCATGTCGCTGCGTTCGATATTTCCCTGGGCTGTTCCGGTTACGTCTACGGCATCTACGCGATCAAGGGCTTCATGGAAGCCGCCGGCCTGAAGAACGGCCTGCTGATCACCGCTGACCCGTATTCGAAAATCGTCGACCCGGAAGACCGCAACACCACCATGCTGTTCGGCGATGCCGCCACGGCTACCTGGATGGGCGAAGACCCGTCCTGGGCGCTGGGCAAGGCCAAGTTCGGCACTGATGGTTCTGGCGCTCCACACCTGAAAGTTACCGATGGCGTGTTCTTCATGAACGGGCGTCAGGTGTTCAACTTCGCGCTGCTCAAAGTCCCGGCGCACTTGCATGAGCTGCTCGACGATTCTGGCCTCAAGGCTGACGACATCGACGCCTTCTGCATTCACCAGGGCAGTGCGGCGATCGTCGATGCCGTGGCGCGACGTTTCGAAGGCGAGCCGGAGAAGTTCATCAAGGACATGGTCGAGACCGGCAACACCGTGTCGTCGAGCATTCCGTTGCTGCTGGAAAAACACGTACTCGATTCCGACTGGCAGCGCATTGCGCTGAGCGGTTTTGGTGTCGGTCTGTCGTGGGGCTCGGCGATCATCTATCGTCCTTGATCGAAGCAAAAACGGCGAATACAAAAATAGCGTTCAAGGTTACCCTTGAACGCTATTTTTTTGCCTGAAAGGAGCGCGAGCCGGCATGAGCGAGTTTTTCCAAGCCAACGCCGAGGTGATCCAGCAGCGCTGGCCGGCGCTGTCTGTACGATTGGAGGCTGAAGACAGTTCGGCCATTCAAGCCAGGCTGGTGCAAGGCCTGGGTTCGACGCTGAGTGTGGACGGAATTCAACTCACCAGTCGCCACGACCGGGTTCATGAGGCCCGCGTTCAGGCAGCCAGCCTGCCGGAAAAACCTCGGTTGCACGTCTACGGCACCGGCCTTGGGGATTTGCCGTCGGTGTTGCTGGAGCGAGCCGGGCTTGAGCGGTTGTACGTGCATGTCCTCAACGGCGCCCTGTTTGCGTTGGTGCTGCAATTGCTCGATCAGCGGCAATGGCTGGCCGACCCTAGAGTGGAGCTGATGTACGCCGGCGATCATGCCGATATCTTCACGCCGTTTTTTGCGCTCCCTGCCGAAATGCTGCTGGCCGATGACTTCAATGCGAAGGTTCGCGATCGGCTGGTCAATGAAGTCCACCTGAGCTTCAACAATCGCGAGTTCGATCCGCAATTGCCGGCGATTCAACAGCGCTTGCAGGAAAGCCTGGAGGTGCTGCTGGCGGATGATGATGTGGCGCAACTGTTTGGTACTTGCATCGGCCGCGAAATCTACGTGATCGGCACCGGGCCGAGCCTGGAAGAACATTTCGAACGGCTGGCGGCAGTGCGCGGGCAGGCCGAGCGGCCGTTGTTCATCTGCGTCGACACCGCTTATCGGCCGTTGCGCCAACACGGGATCATCCCCGATCTGGTGGTGACGATCGACAAGCTGATCGGCTTTCGACACTTGCCTTTCGAGGAGTCCGACGGCATCCCGCTGGTGTACCTGCCCATGAGCGCTCCGGATGTATTGAAAGCCTGGAAGGGCAAGCGCTATGGCGCGTACACCGCCAGTCCCATCTACGCCACCTTGCGTCAGCAGCATCCTCGGGGCGAACTGCATGCCGGCGGCAGCGTGATTCACCCCGCCGTGGACCTGGCCGTGAAAATGGGCGCCACACGCATCACCCTTTTCGGCGCCGACTTTGCCTTCCCTATGAACAGGACTCATGCCGGATGGGATGACGGCGATCTGGGGCCTCCCGTCGAGCAGGCTCGGCACTGGGTCCGTGACGGGTTTGGTGAACGGGTCAGGACGCAGTTGAATTTCCGTGGCTACCTGTGTGTGTTGGAGCGTTATATCGCCCTGCATCCGCAGGTGCAGTTCTTCAACAGCAGTCGCGCGGGCGCGCGGATTGCCGGGACGCAGTTCAATCAGGAGTTTGTGCAATGACGGTGATCGAGCAATGCGTCGACGAATGCCGTCAGTGCGCCGGGCTGTTTCGTCTGGGGCGCGATGTCGAGGCGGCGCTGAACATGGTCGATGTGTTCGAGGGCGCGCAGCAGTTGCTGATATCCGCGCCGATGACCATCGCGCAGGACTGGGCCTTGGTGCTTACGCAGATGCTCGACTGTCAGGAGCGTCAGGACTGGCTGGGGTTGGCTGACTGGATGGAGTTCGAGTTGGTTGAACTGTTGCAAAAAGCACGATTGGCACATTGACCGACCGCACTGGCCCGCGGCTTTGCGCGAAGGTCGGTTTTGTGGCGTCATTTTTTCGTGAGTGGGAGGGCGCTAAGCCCTTGTTTTCTCTGGGGTGGCAGGGTGATGGCATTTTTTTTTCAAAAAGCCCTCAAGCAACCTGCCAACCCGACGATAACTATTACGAAGGTTCTCTAGGCCATTCCAGGCGGTTGCCAGGGCCGGAAGCCGCAGTACCCAACCAACGAGGAATTCGTCATGGCTTTAACAGTAAACACCAACACCACGTCGCTGAACGTTCAAAAGAACCTGAACCGCGCTTCCGACGCCCTGTCGACTTCGATGCAGCGCCTGTCTTCCGGCCTGAAAATCAACAGCGCTAAAGACGACGCTGCCGGCCTGCAAATCGCTACCCGCATGACTTCCCAGATCCGTGGTGGCAACCAGGCTATCCAGAACGCCAACGACGGTATCTCCGTTGCTCAGACCGCTGAAGGCGCTCTGCAAGCTTCGACCGACATTCTGCAGCGTATGCGTGAACTGGCTGTTAAAGCCCGTACCGGTACCAACGGCAGCATCGACCAGGCCGCAACCAACTCTGAATTCGCTCAGATGTCGGACGAACTGACCCGTATCGCTGCTTCCACCAACCTGAACGGCAAAAACCTGCTGGACGGTTCGGCTGGTACTGTGACCCTGCAAGTGGGCGCGAACACTGGTTCGGCTAACCACATCGACCTGGTACTGAGCTCCAAGTTCGACGCCGTCAGCCTGTCCGTAGGTAGCGGTACTGTCGTTCTGACCGGTGCAAGCGTATCGGGCGCTGCTACCAACATCGACAACGCAATCACCGCGATCGACGCTGCAATTGCCGCGATCAACAGCACTCGTTCGAGCCTGGGTGCTTCGCAAAACCGTCTGACCAGCACCATCTCCAACCTGCAGAACATCGTGGAAAACACCACTGCAGCACAGGGTCGTGTACAAGACACCGACTTCGCCGCAGAAACTGCTAACCTGACCAAGCAGCAAACTCTGCAGCAGGCTTCGACCTCCGTTCTGGCTCAAGCCAACCAACTGCCTTCCGCTGTACTGAAGCTGCTTCAGTAATTTCGGAAAGAGTTAGGGCGGGGGAGTGCGCTGGTCGCGCTCTCTCGCTTTTTTACGTTAGGAGGTGATGAGCATGGACATGAGCGTCAAGCTTAACGTGTCTTATCCGGCTCCAAAGCCAGCAACGCCAGTTGCTGAAAAGCCGCCAGAGACGCCTAAAGTTTCCAGTGTCGATACGCCGGTTGCTGATAAAAATCAGGATTCGGATGATACGAAGTTGAAACTGGCAGTGCAGGAGATCGAGAAGTTTGTACAGTCGATCAAGCGCAACCTGGAATTCTCGATCGACGAGCATTCAGGAAAAGTCATCGTCAAGGTGATTGCAAGCGAGACGGGTGAGGTCGTTCGACAAATCCCTTCCGCAGAAGCTCTCAAGCTGGCAGACAGCCTCGCCAATGCGAGTCACGTATTGTTCGACGCCAAAGTCTGATAGCTGGCATGAATAGTGTTTATAAGATTTTTCAGAAGCTGGTACAGGTCAAAAGTCTGGCAGTAACCTGAAGGGAGATTCAGCATGGCAAGTCCAATTTTACCGGGTTCGGGACTGGGTTCCGGCCTGGATATCGGTGCGATCGTGACGGCACTGGTCAACGCCGACAAGGCGCCGAAACAGACGCAAATCGATAATCAGACGAAAACCAACTCGCTGAAGATTTCCGGTGTCGGTTCGTTGAAAAGCGCACTGGCAGCCTTCCAGAAGTCGATGAATGACCTGAACAATGCGACGTCCCCCGCATTTGCTGGCTATACCGCCACTTCGGACTCGCCGTCGGTTATCGGTGCGACCTCCAACAGTACCGCTGTTCCGGGTACTTACAACGTGGTCGTCAAGAACCTGGCCACCGGCTCGAAAGTAGCCAGTGCCGCATTTGCCGGTGGTGCCGCCAGTGCCATTCCGAGTGGTACTTTGAAAATCAGTCAGAATGGCACTGATTACAACGTCACGATCCCGGCCAATGCCACGTTGCAGAGCACTCGCGATGCGATCAACACCGCGCAGGCAAGCAACGGTATTTCCGCCAACATCGTGACAGACAGCTCCGGCGCTTCACGTCTGGTGCTCAGTTCGAGCAAGACCGGCGCGGGCATGGACCTGAAGGTCAGCGGCATTGCCGGTCTGGAAATCGATGGCACCCAGAAAATGGGCACAAATCCTGCGGCGGGTACTGCCGGTGCAGTGGGTGAATTGGCCATGGATGCGTTGCTCACCATCGACGGGCTGCCTGTTACCAGCAAGACCAACACGGTGACGGGTGCAATCAGCGGCATGACGCTGAACCTGACTGCCGCCAGCCCTACTGTGAACGGCGCGCAAACCGCATCGGTCATCTCCGTGGCGACCAACACTACAGGGATCCAGACGTCGCTGCAGACGTTCGTCGACTCCTACAACACCCTGAAGAAAACCATCGACACGCTGTCCAAGGCCACGCCGGACGCCGATGGCAAGCTGACGGTTTCCGCGGCGTTCACCGGTGACTCGCTGCCGCGTTCGCTGATGGCGGATATCCGTGAACAGCTGACGGACACAGGTGCTGGCGGTCAACTGGCCGTGTTGTCGCAGCTGGGTGTCATGACCGACAGCCAGACCGGTTTGCTGACGATCAACAGCTCGACGCTCAATCAGCGTCTGGCGACGCCAGGCATGGCGGGTCAGGTTCAACAGATGTTCAGCGGTACCGATGCCAAGAATGGCTTGTTGGCGCGCATGAACGCTGCGGTCGATCCTTATGTGAAGACCGGTGGCTTGCTCGATCAGCGCAGTTCCAACCTGACGAACCTGGCCTCGAACGTGCA
The DNA here is from genome assembly GCF_028830055.1 of Pseudomonas serboccidentalis. Taxonomy (NCBI): domain Bacteria; kingdom Pseudomonadati; phylum Pseudomonadota; class Gammaproteobacteria; order Pseudomonadales; family Pseudomonadaceae; genus Pseudomonas; species Pseudomonas serboccidentalis. The sequence continues at coordinate 4,183,752 of NZ_CP101655.1, read as the reverse complement.
GAAGCAACAGGCTGCACTGGACCTGCACGTCACCAACCTGACGGCTACCCTGACCGCCAAATACAACGCGATGGACCTGCTGGTCGGGCAAATGAAGGCCACGGCGAGCAACATTACGTCGTTCTTCAGCTCGCTGAACGCTCAGCAGTCCGCGAAGTAACAGGCTAGAGCGACAAAAACCCGGCTACGCTTTATCGGCGTGCGCCGGGTTTTTGTCTTTAGATCTAAAGTTTTGTCATTCGTTGGCGATACACTGGCTATACGAGTCATTGTTGCAATGAGGTAGAACATGAACCCAATGTTAGCCCTTCGGCAGTACCAGAAAGTGGGTGCGCACGCGCAAACGTCCGAAGCAAGCCCGCACCGTCTGGTGCAAATGTTGATGGAAGGTGGTCTGGACCGCATCGCTCAGGCCAAAGGCGCCATCGCGCGCAAGGATATTCCGGGCAAGTGCACATCGATCAGCAAGGCTATCGGCATCATCAGTGGCTTGCGCGAAGGTCTGGATCTGGATAACTGCGCCGATACGGTGGGTGAACTCGATCAGTTGTACATCTACATGATGAAGCGTCTGGCTGAGGCCAACATCAGCAGCGACCCGAAGATTCTCGATGAAGTGGCAGGTCTGCTGCGCACCGTGAAGGAAGGCTGGGACGGCATTGCTCCGCCGGGTCCTCAGTTTTAAAGGAGATCACCATGAATCTTGTATTGCAGCGAATCGCAGATACCCGTGAAGCGTTGGTCGGCGCGCTGGCCGAACGCAATTGGGAAGCCATTGGCGAGTTGGATCTGGCTTGCCGTTCCTGCATGGAAGACGTCATGGCCGAGGCTTCGCTGGACGAAGCTGCGTTGCGCGAAAACCTCGAGGAGTTGCTGCACGTCTACAAGCAATTGCTGGAGGCGGCCATGGGTGAGCGGCAGGCGATAGCCAACGAGATGTCGCAGATCACCCAAGCGCAAAAGGCGGCAAAGGTTTACCATCTGTTTGGTTAATTAACCCGAAGTTAATCCAGATATGTGCGCCATAAATTTGACTGTGCACGGTTTTTTGACTTAACTAGTGGCTGTTTTCAGATTTCAGGCGTCTACAGGCACAAGGTGTCCTGCAAGCGTCTCGCTTGCCCCATTTTTCGGGCATTGAGTTGACTAGGGAAGTTGCTATTGCATGTGGCGTGAAACCAAAATTCTGCTGATCGATGACGATAGCGTCCGCCGCCGCGACCTGGCGGTGATTTTAAATTTTCTCGGCGAAGAAAATTTACCCTGCGGCAGCCATGACTGGCAGCAGGCTGTCGGCTCTTTGTCATCAAGTCGTGAAGTCATTTGTGTACTAATCGGGACGGTCAATGCTCCGGGTGCACTTTTGGGCTTGTTAAAGACACTCTCAACCTGGGATGAGTTCCTTCCGGTTTTGTTGATGGGCGATAATTCTTCCGTTGACTTGCCTGAAGACCAGCGTCGTCGAGTGCTTTCGACCCTCGAAATGCCGCCCAGCTACAGCAAATTGCTCGATTCCCTGCACCGTGCCCAGGTCTATCGCGAGATGTACGACCAGGCCCGCGAGCGCGGCCGTCATCGCGAACCCAATCTGTTCCGCAGTCTTGTCGGCACCAGCCGGGCGATTCAGCACGTTCGGCAGATGATGCAGCAGGTAGCCGACACCGACGCCAGTGTGTTGATCCTCGGCGAGTCCGGTACCGGTAAGGAGGTGGTTGCGCGCAACCTGCATTACCACTCCAAGCGTCGCGATGCGCCATTCGTTCCTGTCAATTGCGGAGCGATCCCGGCGGAGCTGCTGGAAAGCGAGCTGTTCGGTCACGAGAAGGGTGCCTTCACTGGCGCGATCACCAGCCGTGCCGGACGGTTCGAACTGGCCAACGGCGGTACGCTGTTCCTCGACGAAATCGGCGACATGCCACTGCCGATGCAGGTCAAGCTGCTGCGCGTGTTGCAGGAGCGCACCTTCGAGCGCGTGGGCAGCAACAAGACCCAGAGCGTCGACGTGCGCATCATTGCCGCGACCCACAAGAATCTCGAAAGCATGATCGAGATCGGCACCTTCCGCGAAGACCTCTACTATCGCCTGAACGTGTTCCCGATCGAGATGGCACCGCTGCGTGAGCGTGTCGAAGATATTCCGCTGCTGATGAATGAACTGATCTCGCGCATGGAGCACGAAAAGCGCGGCTCTATCCGTTTCAACTCGGCGGCGATCATGTCGCTGTGCCGTCACGGCTGGCCGGGCAACGTCCGCGAACTGGCCAACCTGGTGGAGCGCATGGCGATCATGCACCCGTACGGGGTGATCGGCGTGGTCGAGTTGCCGAAGAAATTCCGCTACGTCGACGACGAAGACGAGCAGATGGTCGACAACCTGCGCAGTGATCTCGAAGAGCGTGTGGCGATCAATGGTCATACGCCGGACTTCACCGCCAACGCCATGCTGCCGCCCGAAGGCCTGGACCTGAAGGACTATCTCGGTGGTCTGGAGCAGGGCCTGATTCAGCAGGCGCTGGACGATGCCAATGGCATTGTGGCGCGTGCCGCCGAACGCCTGCGTATCCGTCGCACCACGCTGGTGGAAAAGATGCGCAAGTACGGCATGAGCCGGCGCGAAGGAGACGAACAGGCGGATGATTGACGCCTGTTTTTCAACCTCTTCATTTATAAGCAGTTTTTTTTAGGCACGGGTATTGCTACATCCCTCGCAACGTTCCGTTTAACTGACGGTCAGCCAAGCGAGAGAACACAATGCCCCACGCCCAGATGTCTTCTGCCTCCAATGCCGAGGGGCAACCAGCGTCCATCGAGCAGGCGAGCCGTCAGGGTCTTGAGCACGCGTTCGCGTTGTTCAATCAGATGTCCAGCCAGTTGACCGACTCCTACAGCATGCTTGAAGCCCGGGTCACCGAGCTCAAGGGCGAACTGGCGGTGGTCAGTGCCCAGCGCATGCAGGAGCTGGCCGAGAAGGAGCGTCTGGCCAACCGTTTGCAAAACCTTCTGGACCTGTTGCCCGGTGGCGTCATCGTGATTGACGGTCACGGCATCGTCCATGAAGCCAACCCGGCGGCGATCGAATTGCTCGGTCTGCCACTCGAAGGCGAGTTGTGGCGCCATGTCATCGCCCGTTGCTTTGCCCCGCGTGAAGACGACGGCCACGAAATTTCCCTGAAGAACGGTCGGCGCCTGTCGATTGCCACCCGCTCGCTGGACGCCGAGCCGGGGCAGTTGGTGTTGCTCAACGACCTGACAGAAACCCGTCATCTGCAAGATCAACTGGCGCGCCACGAGCGTCTGTCTTCGCTGGGGCGCATGGTTGCCTCGCTGGCCCATCAGATCCGCACGCCGTTGTCCGCCGCCTTGCTCTACGCCAGTCATTTGACTGAGCAGGCTCTGCCGGTCGCCACCCAGCAGCGCTTTGCCGGGCGCCTCAAGGAGCGCCTGCATGAACTGGAGCATCAGGTGCGCGACATGCTGGTGTTCGCCCGTGGCGAACTGCCACTGACCGATCGCATCACCCCCAGTGCCCTGATGCAGTCGCTGCAAGCCGCCGCGTTGACCCATGTGCAGGACCTGCCCATCCGCTGGCAGTGCGACAGTCATGCCGGCGAGTTGCTGTGCAATCGCGACACCCTGGTCGGGGCGATCTTGAATCTGATTGAAAACGCGATTCAGGCCAGTGACGGCAACGTGCGCCTGAAAGTGCATTGCTACACCCGCGACAACAGCCTGCGCCTGTGCGTCAGCGACAGCGGCAGCGGCATTGATCCGGTGGTGCTCGAGCGTCTCGGCGAGCCGTTTTTTACCACCAAAGTCACCGGCACCGGACTTGGCCTGACCGTGGTCAAGGCAGTGGCGCGGGCACATCAGGGAGAGTTGCAGCTGCGTTCGCGAGTCGGGCGCGGCACGTGCGCGCAGGTGATCCTGCCGTTGTTTTCCGCTGTTCAGGGAGCTGAGTGAACGTCATGGGCATCAAGGTGTTGCTGGTCGAGGATGACCGCTCGTTGCGCGAAGCGCTGGCCGATACGCTGTTGCTGGCGGGCCACGACTACCAGGCGGTCGGCAGCGCCGAAGAGGCGTTGAAGGCGGTCGAGCACGAAGCGTTCAGTCTGGTGGTCAGCGACGTCAACATGCCCGGCATGGATGGCCATCAACTGCTTGGATTGTTGCGTGCGCGGCAGCCGCAATTGCCGGTGCTGCTGATGACCGCCCATGGCGCGGTGGAGCGCGCGGTGGATGCGATGCGTCAGGGCGCGGCGGATTATCTGGTCAAACCGTTCGAGCCGAAGGCGCTGCTGGATCTGGTCTCGCGCCATGCCCTGGGGGGTGTCAGCCTTGCTGACAGTGAAGGCCCGGTGGCGGTCGAGCCCGCCAGTGCGCAGTTGCTGGAGCTGGCAGCGCGGGTCGCACGCAGCGATTCCACGGTACTGATTTCCGGCGAGTCCGGCACCGGCAAGGAAGTGCTGGCGCGCTACATCCACCAGCATTCCCATCGCGCCAGTCAGCCGTTCATCGCGATCAACTGCGCGGCGATCCCCGACAACATGCTCGAAGCCACGTTGTTCGGTCACGAGAAGGGCTCGTTCACCGGCGCCATCGCGGCGCAGGCCGGCAAGTTCGAGCAGGCCGATGGCGGCACCATTCTGCTCGACGAAATTTCCGAGATGCCGCTGGGCCTGCAGGCCAAGTTGCTGCGGGTGCTGCAGGAGCGCGAAGTCGAGCGTGTCGGCGCACGCAAGCCGATCATTCTGGACATCCGCGTGGTCGCTACCACCAACCGTGATCTGGCGGGCGAAGTGGCGGCGGGGCGCTTCCGTGAAGACCTTTTCTACCGGCTGTCGGTTTTCCCTCTGGCGTGGCGTCCACTTCGCGAGCGCACCGCCGATATCCTGCCGCTGGCGCAGCGGTTGCTGAACAAACACGTCAATAAAATGAAGCATGCGGCGGCGAAACTCTCGCCAGAGGCTCAGGCGTGTCTGACTGGTTACCCGTGGCCGGGCAATGTGCGCGAGCTGGATAACGCGATTCAACGTGCACTGATTCTGCAGCAGGGCGGGTTGATCCAGCCGCAGGATTTCTGTCTGACGGGCGTGGTGACATACACCGCAGCGCCCGCCGTTGCTCCGGTTCTACCGTCGGTGCGCGAGATCGAAGTCGAGGCCGAATCCGCCGGTGCGCTGGGCGATGACCTGCGGCGTCGGGAGTTTCAGATGATTATCGACACCCTGCGTACCGAGCGTGGCCGGCGTAAAGAAGCCGCGCAAAAGCTCGGGATCAGCCCGCGTACCCTGCGCTACAAACTGGCGCAAATGCGTGATGCCGGGATGGATGTCGAAGGGTATCTGTTCGCCACCTGAGCCGCGCCAGACGTTTGAACACGCTTTTCTGAAAAGGCTGCCCATGAGCTGGCACCCTTGTTGCTAACACCTGTGTACCCGCCGAGTGAGTGTCAAAAAATTGCGGGCCGCCCAAGAGAGTAGACCATGAGCCAAGGTATTGAATTTAATCGGTTGATGATGGACATGAAGGCCATGAAAATGGACGCCATGGCCACGCCGAAATCGACTGCCGCCGTCCCGGAACTGGCAGGCAGCAGCTTTTCCGACATGCTCGGTCAGGCCATCAACAAAGTCAGCGATACCCAGCAGGCGTCGACTCAGTTGGCCAACGCATTTGAAATCGGCAAGAGCGGCGTCGATCTGACCGACGTGATGATTGCCTCGCAAAAAGCCAGCGTGTCGTTCCAGGCTCTGACCCAGGTGCGCAACAAACTGGTTCAGGCTTATCAAGACATCATGCAGATGCCGGTTTAAGGACGAGATTGAGTCATGGCAGAAGCAGTCGCCGATAACGTTCCGGCCAAGGCCACCCCGATAGACGGCAAACCGCCGCTGTTCGGCCTGTCCTTCCTGGAAAACCTCTCCGAGATGACCATGCTGCGTCAGGTGGGCCTGTTGGTCGGCCTGGCTGCGAGCGTGGCGATTGGCTTTGCCGTGGTGCTGTGGTCGCAGCAGCCGGATTACCGTCCGTTGTACGGCAGCCTTGCCGGCATGGACGCCAAGCAGGTCATGGACACTCTGGCCTCCGCCGACATTCCCTACACCGTTGAACCGAACTCCGGCGCCCTGCTGGTCAAGGCCGACGATCTGTCCCGTGCACGGATGAAACTCGCGGCCGCTGGTGTCACTCCCAGCGATGGCAACATCGGTTTCGAAATCCTCGACAAGGAACAGGGTCTGGGCACCAGCCAGTTCATGGAAGCGACGCGCTACCGTCGTGGTCTGGAAGGCGAGCTGGCACGCACCATCTCCAGCCTGAACAACGTCAAGGGCGCCCGCGTGCACCTGGCGATTCCGAAGAGTTCGGTGTTCGTGCGTGATGAGCGCAAGCCAAGCGCCTCGGTGCTGGTCGAGTTGTACTCCGGGCGTTCGCTGGAGCCGGGGCAGGTGGTTGCGATCATCAACCTGGTGGCGACCTCCGTGCCTGAGTTGAGCAAATCGCAGATCACCGTCGTCGATCAGAAGGGCAACCTGCTCTCCGATCAGGCGGAGAACTCCGAAATGACCATGGCCGGCAAGCAGTTCGATTACAGCCGCCGCATGGAAAGCATGCTCACCCAGCGCGTGCACAACATTCTGCAGCCGGTACTGGGCAATGATCGCTACAAGGCTGAAGTTTCGGCCGACATCGATTTCAGTGCCGTCGAATCGACCGCCGAGCAGTTCAACCCGGATCAACCGGCGTTGCGCAGCGAGCAGTCGGTCAACGAACAACGCACCGCCAGCAATGGTCCGCAAGGTGTGCCGGGTGCCCTGAGCAACCAGCCGCCGGCGCCGGCTTCGGCACCGCAAACCACGGGTGGCGCGCAGGCTGCTGCCGGCATGATTCAGCCCGGTCAGCCCCTGGTGGACGCCAACGGTCAGCAGATCATGGACCCGGCCACCGGCCAGCCAATGCTCGCGCCGTACCCGGCGGACAAGCGTCAACAATCCACCAAGAACTTCGAACTCGACCGTTCCATCAGCCACACCAAACAGCAGCAGGGTCGCCTGAATCGTCTGTCGGTGTCGGTGGTGGTCGACGATCAGGTCAAGGTCAATGCTGCCAACGGTGAAACCACCCGTGCGCCGTGGAGTGCCGATGAACTGGCGCGCTTCACCCGTCTGGTGCAGGACGCCGTCGGCTTCGACGCCAGCCGTGGCGACAGCGTCAGCGTGATCAACATGCCGTTCTCCGCCGAGCGCGGTGAAGTGGTCGCCGATATTCCGTTCTACTCCCAGCCATGGTTCTGGGACATCGTCAAACAAGTGCTGGGTGTGTTGTTCATCCTGGTGCTGGTGTTTGGTGTGCTGCGTCCGGTGTTGAACAACATCACCGGTGGCGGCAAAGGCAAGGAGCTGGCCGGTCTGGGCAGCGACGTGGAACTCGGTGGCATGGGCGGCCTGGACGGCGAACTGGCCAACGATCGCGTAAGCCTCGGTGGTCCGCAGAGCATTCTGTTGCCTAGCCCGAGCGAGGGTTATGACGCACAGCTGAATGCAATCAAGAGCTTGGTGGCCGAAGATCCGGGTCGCGTGGCTCAGGTCGTGAAAGAGTGGATTAACGCAGATGAGTGATAACCGAGCCGCAACCGTCAAACTGAACAAGGTCGACAAAGCCGCGATTCTGCTGCTGTCCCTGGGTTCGACCGATGCCGCGCAAGTGCTGCGCCACATGGGCCCCAAAGAGGTTCAGCGTGTCGGTGTGGCCATGGCCCAGATGGGCAACGTCCATCGCGAGCAGGTCGAGCAGGTCATGAGCGAGTTCGTCGATATCGTCGGCGACCAGACCAGCCTTGGCGTCGGCTCCGACGACTACGTGCGCAAAATGCTCACCCAGGCCCTGGGCGAAGACAAGGCCAACGGCCTGATCGACCGCATCCTGCTCGGTGGCAACACCAGCGGCCTCGACAGCCTGAAGTGGATGGAGCCACGTGCCGTTGCCGACGTGATCCGTTACGAACACCCGCAGATCCAGGCAATCGTGGTCGCGTACCTCGACCCGGATCAGGCCGGTGAAGTGCTCGGCAACTTCGACCACAAGGTGCGTTTGGACATCATCCTGCGCGTCTCGTCGTTGAACACCGTGCAGCCAGCCGCACTGAAAGAACTCAACCAGATTCTCGAGAAGCAGTTCTCCGGCAACTCGAATGCCTCGCGCACCACCCTGGGTGGCATCAAGCGCGCGGCGGACATCATGAACTTCCTCGACAGCTCGATCGAAGGCCAGCTCATGGATTCGATCCGCGAAGTCGACGAAGACCTGTCCGGTCAGATCGAAGACCTCATGTTTGTGTTCAACAACCTCGCCGATGTCGACGACCGCGGCATCCAGGCGCTGTTGCGCGAAGTGTCCTCCGACGTGCTGGTACTGGCCCTCAAGGGTTCGGACGAAGGCGTCAAGGAGAAGATCTTCAAGAACATGTCCAAGCGTGCGGCCGAACTGTTGCGCGACGACCTCGAGGCCAAGGGCCCGGTGCGCGTCAGCGACGTGGAAACCGCGCAGAAAGAAATCCTCACCATTGCCCGTCGCATGGCCGAAGCCGGCGAAATCGTGCTCGGTGGCAAGGGTGGCGAGGAAATGATCTAAGCCCATGGACAAGCATGACGAGTCAGTGACGGATCTGATCCGCGCCCGGGATGTCCGTGGTTTCGAGTCCTGGGCACTGCCCAGCTTCGATCCGCCGAAACCGGAACCCGAGCCGGAACCGGAGCCCGAACCGCCGGAAATGGAAGAAGTGCCGCTGGAGGAAGTCCAGCCACTGACCCTGGAAGAACTCGAAAGCATCCGTCAGGAGGCTTACAACGAGGGCTTTGGCATCGGCGAGAAAGAAGGTTTTCACAGCGCTACGCTCAAGGTGCGTCAGGAAGCCGAAGTCGCGCTGGCGGCAAAACTGGCCAGCCTCGAGCAACTGATGACGCACTTGTTCGAGCCGATTGCCGAGCAGGACACACAGATCGAAAAGTCGCTGGTCGACCTCGTGCAGCACATCACCAAACAGGTGATCAAGCGCGAACTGGCCATCGATTCCAGCCAGATCGAACACGTCATGCGTGACGCCATCAAGCTGTTGCCGCTGGGTGTGGACAACGTGCGTCTGTACGTCAATCCGCAGGACTTCGAGCAGGCCAAGGCCCTGCGCGAGCGTCACGAGGAATCCTGGCGGATCGTCGAGGATGAATCGCTGATGCCCGGTGGTTGCCGGGTTGAAACCGCGCACAGCCGCATCGACGCGAGCATTGAAACCCGCATCACTCAGGTCATGGACAAGCTGTTCGACCAGTTGCACGAACAGGTTTTGCACCCGGCCGCGCCGGATCTGAGTCTGGACTTGCCGCAAGAACCGAAATCCGCCGCCACCCCTGACGAGCCGCTCGCGGACGCCCCCGATGCGCCTTGAACGCACCAGCTTCGCCAAGCGTCTGAGCAGTTATGCCGAGGCCGTCGAGATTGCCGGTGCGCCGATTCTCGAAGGCCGCCTGCTGCGCATGGTCGGCCTGACCCTCGAAGCCGAAGGCCTGCGCGCCGCCATGGGCACGCGCTGCCTGGTGATCAACGACGACAGCTATCACCCGTCCCAGGTGGAAGCGGAAGTCATGGGTTTTTCCGGCAGCAAAGTATTTCTGATGCCGGTCGGCAGCGTCGCCGGCATCGCCCCGGGCGCCCGCGTGGTGCCACTGGCCGAAACCGGTCGGCTGCCGATGGGCATGAGCATGCTCGGTCGCGTGCTCGACGGCGCCGGACGTGCGCTGGACGGCAAGGGCGGGATGAAAGCCGAAGACTGGGTGCCGATGGACGGCCCGACGATCAACCCGCTCAACCGCGACCCGATCCACGTCCCGCTGGACGTGGGCATCCGTTGCATCAACGGCCTGCTCACGGTCGGGCGCGGTCAGCGTCTGGGCCTGTTCGCCGGTACCGGTGTCGGTAAATCGGTGCTGCTGGGCATGATGACTCGCTTCACCGAGGCCGACATCATCGTCGTCGGCCTGATCGGTGAGCGGGGTCGTGAAGTTAAAGAGTTCATCGAGCACATTCTCGGTGAAGAAGGCCTCAAGCGTTCGGTGGTGGTGGCCTCGCCGGCGGACGATGCGCCGTTGATGCGTTTGCGCGCGGCCATGTACTGCACGCGGATTGCCGAGTATTTCCGCGACAAGGGCAAGAACGTCCTGTTGCTCATGGATTCGCTGACCCGTTTTGCCCAGGCTCAGCGGGAAATCGCCCTGGCCATTGGCGAGCCGCCAGCGACCAAGGGTTACCCGCCGTCGGTGTTCGCCAAGCTGCCGAAACTGGTGGAGCGCGCCGGTAATGCGGAGAAGGGCGGGGGTTCGATCACCGCGTTCTACACCGTGTTGTCCGAGGGTGATGACCAGCAGGATCCGATTGCCGACTCGGCACGGGGCGTGCTCGACGGCCACATCGTGTTGTCCCGGCGTCTGGCCGAGGAAGGTCATTATCCGGCCATCGATATCGAAGCCTCGATCAGCCGGGTGATGCCGGCCGTGGTTTCGGCGGAGCACATGCAGCGTGCGCAGTACTTCAAGCAACTGTGGTCGCGCTATCAGCAGAGCCGCGATCTGATCAGCGTCGGTGCCTATGTGGCCGGTGGCGATCGCGAGACCGATCTGGCGATCTCGCTGCAGCCGCAACTGACCCGCTACCAGCGCCAGGGGCTGAACGACAAGATCAACATGGGCGAAAGCCAGGCTTATCTGGAAACCCTGTTCGCGCCTGCGGCAGGCGGGTAACCGGCCATGGCCGTGAGTCGCGCCGCACGCCTGGCGCCAGTGGTGGAAATGGCCGAGCAGGCCGAAAAAACTGCCGTGCAGCGTTTGGGTTACTTCCAGGGCCAGGTCAAAGTCGCCGAAAGCAAACTCGCCGACCTCGACGCCTTTCGTCTGGATTATCAGGAACAGTGGATCGTGCGTGGCAGCGACGGGGTTTCCGGGCAATGGCTGCTGGGTTATCACGGTTTTCTGGCGCAGCTGGACACGGCCATCGACCAGCAGCGCCAGAGTCTGGTCTGGCACCAGAACAACCTGATCAAGGCGCGGGACGCCTGGCAACAGGCGTTCGCCAAGGTCGAGGGCCTGCGCAAGCTGGTGCAGCGCTATCGCGAAGAGGCGCAACGCCTCGAAGACAAGCGCGAACAGAAGCTGCTTGATGAACTGTCGCAGCGTTTACCGCGGCAGAATCCGTTCTAAAACAAGATCAAGAGATCGCAGCCTTCGGCAGCTCCTACAGGGGATCGGTGTAGGAGCTGCCGAAGGCTGCGATCTCTTGATCTGGCTTCTAACCTTGCTGCAACCCTGTGCAAGTGCTAAACCTTGTACACGTTCGTCAATGACAAGGAAGCCAGTCAATGTCAGTCGTTACAGAAGTCTCTCCGGATGGTCAAAAGCTGACGATTTCGGTCAAGGGGCGGTTCGATTTTGGTCGCCATCAGGAGTTTCGCGAGTCCTATGAGCAGCTTAAACCGACGCCCGACTCCATCGTGGTCGACCTGAAAGACGCCACCTATCTCGACAGCTCCGCGCTGGGCATGTTGCTCCTGCTGCGCGATCACGCCGGCGGTGACAATTCGGACGTGCGGGTGGTCAACAGCAACTCCGACGTGCGCAAGATCCTCGCCATCTCCAACTTCGACAAGCTCTTCGACATCAGTTGACGGCCATGCAGGCGCAAGAGCCGCTGACGATCCTGATCGCCGAAGACAGCGCCGCCGATCGGCTGCTGTTGTCGACCATCGTCCGCCGGCAGGGGCATGAGGTGCTGACGGCGGCCAATGGCGCCGAAGCGCTGGAGGTGTTCCTGCGTCAGCCGCCGCATCTGGTGCTGATGGACGCGATGATGCCGGTGATGGACGGCTTCGAAGCGGCGCGGCAGATCAAGGCGCTGGCGGGGGAAACCCTGGTGCCGATCATCTTCCTGACCTCGCTGACCGAAAGCGAAGCGCTGGCTCGCTGCCTTGAGGCCGGTGGTGACGACTTTCTGGCGAAGCCCTACAACCAGGTGATCCTCGCCGCCAAAATCAAGGCAATGGATCGCTTGCGCCGTCTGCAGGCCACGGTGCTGCAACAGCGCGACCTGATCGCCAGACATCACGATTACCTGCTCAACGAACAGCGCGTGGCCAAAGCGGTGTTCGACAAGGTCGCGCACTCGGGTTGCCTCAGTGCGCCGAACATTCGTTACCTGCAATCGCCCTATGCTTTGTTCAACGGTGATCTGCTGCTGGCGGCATACACCCCGGCCGGCGACATGCATGTGCTGCTCGGCGATTTTACCGGTCACGGCTTGCCGGCGGCGGTGGGCGCGATGCCGCTGGCCGAAGTGTTCTACGGCATGACCGCCAAGGGCTACGGCCTGGCCGAGACCCTGCGCGAGATGAACGCCAAGCTCAAGCGCATCCTGCCAGTGGACATGTTCTGCTGCGCGACCATGCTCTGCCTGAGTTTTCAGCGCCGTTCGGTGGAGGTATGGAACGGCGGCATGCCCGACGGTTATCTGCACCGGATTGCCACGGGCGAGCGCGTACCGCTGCCGGCGCGGCATTTGCCGCTGGGAGTGCTCAGCCCGCAAGCGTTTGATGACCGCACGCAAGTGCAGACCCTGGCCGTGGGTGACCGGGTGTTCCTGCTGTCGGACGGGGTGATCGACACCACTGACGCCGATGACCGGTTGTTCGGTGTCGAGCGTTTGCAGCAACTGTTTGCCGCCAACCATGAGCCGGACAACCTGTTTGCCGAGATCGAGCAGGCCTTGCACGAATTTCGCGGCGAGCCCCGTGACGATGTGAGCATGGTCGAGATCAGCCTGCTGGAGGCCGCGCAGGTGGTGCCGTCGGCGCCGGTCTATTCCGACAGCGGCCAATCGTGTCCGCTGGACTGGTCGGTGAGCTTCGAGTTTCGCGGCGCCACACTCAAGCGCTTCAATCCCTTGCCTTACCTCCTGCAATTGTTGCTGGAAGTGCATGGGTTGCGCAGCCAGAGCGGCGCGATCTACAGCGTGCTTGCCGAGCTGTACTCCAACGCGCTGGAGCACGGGGTGCTGGGCCTGGATTCCAGTCTCAAGCGCGATGCAGCGGGATTCGCCCGCTACTACGAACAGCGCAACGAGCGGCTGGAGGCGTTGCAGGACGGTTACGTGCGCGTGCATCTGCAGGTGCGGCCGCAAGGGGCGGGTGGCTGTCTGGTCATCCGCGTCGAGGACAGCGGCAAGGGTTTTGACGTGGCGCGGGTGATGGGGCGACCGCTTGATGGTGTCCGTCTGTCGGGGCGTGGCGTCAGTTTGGTCCGGCAATTGGGGCATAACGCCAGTTGGTCGGACGAAGGTCGCAGTGCTTGCGTGGAGTTTTTCTGGGAGGTTAAGGCATAATTCACGAATTCTTGATCAAGGAGTGAACAAGTGGCTGATACACATATTGATCGCGAGGCGCTGAGCGTACTGCGCGAAGTGATGGAGGAGGGCTATCCGGAGCTTCTGGATACCTTTCTGGCAGATTCCGAAAGTCGCTTGCATCAGTTGCAAGAGACCGCCGATGCCGAGCAGTTGTCCGGGGTTGCGCATAGCTTCAAGGGTAGCGCCAGCAACATGGGCGCTGTTCGACTGGCGAAGCTCTGTCAGGAGCTTGAGGCAGGCGCCAAAAACAGTAGTCCGGCGGAAATCGTCAAACTGGTGGCCGATATCGGTAGCGAATTTGCCGAAGTGCGTCCGGTCTACGAAGACGAACGCCAGCACGCACTGACTCATTAAATCCTGCCGTCCGGCGCTTTTCTCAGGCGCCGGACAAATCTGGCCCGACACTTGCAATAATCCCCTTCAACTGTACCTACGATTCCAGTGCAGCGGAGACCGTGTCATGCCTGCGACCCCCAATGTTCTTCTTCAATCTGCCGCCCAGGCCAAGGCGCAAGCCGCGGCTGCCAAAACCTCGGCAGTGGCCGCAGATGCTGGGGACAAGGCCTCAAGCTTCGCTCAGGTGTTTGCCGATCAAGGCCCGAAAAAGACCCTCGCCAGCACTGACACCGCAACGAAGTCGGCAGGCGACAAGGTCGCCGATAGCAGCGATAAAAAGGATGTCGGCAAGTCGCAGTCTGCCGCCGCACAACCGACCGTTGCCGATAGCGGCAATGCTTTGCCTGCCGACAAGACAGCCTCGACCGCATCCAATGATCAGGCCGCCAGCGATGAAGCTGCCGCGGACACAACGCAGACTCCAGTGGCTGACACCACGCCGGTTGATCCGACGCTGGATCCGGCCCTGGCGCAAACCGTACAACCGCTGGTGACGACGCCCGTGGTGCCAGCCCCGGTCGCTGAAACACCTGCGCCAACGCCGGCCAAAATCGACACACCGGTTGTGGCCGCTACCATGGCGTCGGCGGTGGTCAAAGACCCGGCGGCATCCACCGACAGTGATTTCGACCCCGCGGCCGATCCTCTCGACTCGCTGCCAGCGGTGCGCATGGCAATGGAGCAGGGCGGGCATATTTCCGCCGCCAGCCAGTCCCAGCCTAAAGCCGCGCCAGCCCAGACTCAGGCCGACGGTGAATTGACTTCGGCGCAGACCTTTGCCGCCGGCATGGCCAGCATGCTCGACGTGCAGGCCGACAAGGACAGCACCAGCCAGAATGGCGAGAAAGCCTTCAGCGGCCTGATCGACGATGGCCTGAAAGATCTCAAGTCCGCCACCAGCGACACCCGGGTTGATGATTTCGCCAACCGTCTGGCGGCGCTGACCCAGGCGGCCACCCCGAAGACCGCGAATGCAGTGCCGGTGAATCAACCGATCGCCATGCACCAGAGCGGCTGGACCGAAGAGATCGTCAACCGCGTCATGTACCTGTCGAGCGCGAACCTGAAGGCCGCGGATATTCAATTGCAGCCGGCGGAGCTCGGGCGTCTGGATATCCGGGTGAACATGGTCCCGGACCAGCAGACCCAAGTGACGTTCATGAGCGCGCATCCAAGTGTGCGTGAAGCCCTCGACGGCCAGATGCATCGTCTGCGCGACATGTTCACTCAGCAGGGCATGGGCCAGGTCGACGTCAACGTCTCCGACCAGAGCCGTGGCTGGCAAGGTCAGCAGGGCCAAGAGCAGGCGCAGCAGGGCCATAGCGGTCGCACCAGTGCCGCTGGCGGGCGTCTGGATTCGGCCGATGAAGAATTGGCGCCAGCGGCTGTTGCTGAAGCTGCTGCTCAAGCGACCAGCGTGATCGGCAGCAGCGCGGTCGACTATTACGCCTGACGATTGCGGCGACACTAAAAGATCGCAGCCTTCGGCAGCTCCTACAGGGTGTACACCTTCCAATGCAGGAGCTGCCGAAGGCTGCGATCTTTTGCTTTTGGCTCTCGGCGATTTCTTGCAGGTCCTTCCTCCGACACTTCTGGCATAACACTTGCTCTTGCCTTGCCGTGCGACTGTGAAAACCCGATTAGTGACGGATTATTGGCATGGCGAAGAGCGAAGCAGCAGCTGTAAAAGACCCCGCGACCAAAGGCAAACTCAAGATGATCATCCTGATCGTGGTGGCTCTGCTGCTGGCGATCGGTGTGTCCGTGGGCGCGACCTGGTACTTCATGCACAGTGCTCAGAGCAAGCCTGCCGCAGCGGCCGAGAGCGCGCCGGTCGGCAAGCAGCCGGCGATTTTCGAGCCGATGGCGCCGGCGTTTGTCGCCAACTACAACCAGAACGGCCGTCAGCGCTACATGCAGGTGAGCATCACCATGCTGGCGCGTAACCAGGCCGATCTGGAGGCGCTCAAAGTGCACATGCCGGTGATCCGCAACAACCTGGTGATGCTCTTCTCCGGTCAGGACTTCGCCACACTGGCGACTCCGGTCGGCCAAGAGATGTTGCGCCAGAAGGCCACAGCCAGCGTCCAGGAAGTGGCGCAGAAAGAGCTGGGCAAAGTGGTGATCGAACAGTTGCTTTTCACTAATTTCGTACTGCAGTAGGAACACGACATGGCCGTGCAGGATCTGCTGTCCCAGGATGAAATCGACGCGCTGTTGCATGGCGTCGACGATGGTCTGGTACAGACCGATAACGCTGCCGAACCCGGCAGTGTCAAAAGCTACGACCTGACCAGCCAGGATCGCATCGTCCGCGGACGCATGCCGACTCTGGAAATGATCAACGAGCGTTTTGCCCGTTACACCCGCATCAGCATGTTCAACATGCTGCGCCGCTCGGCGGACGTTGCCGTCGGTGGCGTGCAGGTGATGAAGTTCGGCGAATACGTGCACTCGCTGTACGTGCCGACCAGCCTCAACCTGGTCAAGATCAAGCCGTTGCGCGGCACCGCGCTGTTCATCCTCGACGCCAAACTGGTGTTCAAACTGGTGGACAACTTCTTCGGCGGCGACGGCCGTCACGCCAAG
The DNA here is from genome assembly GCF_028830055.1 of Pseudomonas serboccidentalis. Lineage (NCBI taxonomy): Bacteria > Pseudomonadati > Pseudomonadota > Gammaproteobacteria > Pseudomonadales > Pseudomonadaceae > Pseudomonas > Pseudomonas serboccidentalis. The sequence continues at coordinate 4,167,327 of NZ_CP101655.1, read as the reverse complement.
ATCGAAGGGCGTGAATTCACCCCGACCGAGTTGCGTGTGGTGCGCATGGTGCTGGAGCAGGCCTTCGTCGATTTGAAGGAAGCCTGGCAGGCGATCATGGAAGTCAACTTCGAGTACATCAACTCGGAAGTTAACCCGGCCATGGCCAACATCGTCGGCCCGAGCGAAGCGATTGTGGTCTCCACCTTCCACATCGAACTCGATGGCGGTGGCGGTGACCTGCACGTGACCATGCCGTACTCGATGATCGAGCCGGTGCGCGAAATGCTCGACGCCGGTTTCCAGTCGGACCTCGACGATCAGGACGAGCGCTGGGTCAATGCCCTGCGTCAGGACGTGCTCGATGTCGACGTGCCAATCGGTGCCACCGTGGCCCGCCGCCAGTTGAAGCTGCGCGACATCCTGCACATGCAGCCGGGGGATGTGATCCCGGTCGAGATGCCAGAAGACATGATCATGCGCGCCAACGGCGTACCGGCCTTCAAGGTCAAGATGGGCTCGCACAAAGGCAACCTCGCGTTGCAAGTGATCGAGCCGATCGAGCGTCGCTGAAGCGGCGCTCTCACCCCCACGCATTTAACTGAATTGTTGCCCGCCGAGGACAAATGATGAACGACGAAATGAACGCCCAGGACGATCAGGCACTGGCCGACGAATGGGCTGCGGCCCTGGAAGAGACCGGTGATGGCAGCCAGGCCGACATCGATGCGCTGCTGGCCGCCGACGCTGGCGCCGCAAGCTCCAACCGTCTGCCGATGGAAGAGTTCGGCAGTGTGCCGAAGAACAACGATCCGGTGACCCTGGACGGTCCGAACCTGGACGTGATCCTCGACATTCCGGTATCGATTTCGATGGAAGTGGGCAGCACCGACATCAACATTCGCAACCTGCTGCAACTGAACCAGGGCTCGGTGATCGAGCTGGATCGTCTGGCCGGTGAGCCGCTGGACGTGCTGGTCAACGGCACGCTGATTGCGCACGGCGAAGTGGTGGTGGTCAACGAGAAGTTCGGCATCCGCCTGACCGACGTGATCAGCCCAAGCGAACGCATCAAGAAGCTGCGCTGAGTGAAACGGTTTCTCTGGGCATTGCTGGCGCTGCCACTGAGTGTGCTGGCCGCTGAACCGGCCGCTACGTCTGCCGCTGCGACTGCTGCGACTGCTGCGCCGGCGATCGGCAGTGGTGTGGCCGGGCAACTGACGCAACTGGTATTCGGGTTGTTGCTGGTGCTGGGCTTGATCTTCTTCCTCGCCTGGCTGTTGCGCCGGGTGCAGCAGGCGGGGCCGGCGGGCAAGGGCCAGGTGATTGAGCTGATCGGTTCGCGCGCGCTCGGCCCTCGTGACCGGTTGATGCTGGTGCAGGTCGGCAACGAGCAGATTCTGCTCGGCCTCAGCCCCGGCACCATCACTGCGCTGCATGTGCTCAAGGAGCCGGTGCAGGTGCCGAGCACCAGCGAAAAAGCGACCCCGGAATTTGCCCAGCATCTGCTGAAGATTCTCGGCAAGGATCAGAAGGATAAGAAGTAATGGGTGCGCTACGCATCGTCTTGACGCTGGCCCTGATGCTGGCCGCGCCGCTGGCGTTCGCCGCCGATCCGTTGTCGATCCCGGCGATCACGCTGGGCACCAACGCCGACGGCGCGCAGGAGTATTCGGTCAGTCTGCAGATCCTGCTGATCATGACCGCCCTGAGCTTCATTCCGGCGGCCGTGATTCTGATGACCAGTTTCACCCGGATCATCATCGTCTTCTCGATCCTGCGTCAGGCCCTGGGCCTGCAGCAGACGCCGTCGAACCAGATCCTCACCGGCATGGCGCTGTTCCTGACCATGTTCATCATGGCGCCGGTGTTCGATCGGGTGAACAACGATGCGCTGCAGCCCTACCTCGCGGAAAAACTCACTGCGCAGCAAGCGGTGGAGAAGGCGCAAGTGCCGATCAAGGACTTCATGCTCGCCCAGACGCGCACCAGTGATCTGGAGCTGTTCATGCGCCTGTCCAAGCGCACCGACATCGCTACCCCGGATCAGGCGCCGCTGACTATTCTGGTGCCGGCGTTCGTCACCTCCGAGCTCAAGACGGCGTTCCAGATCGGCTTCATGATCTTCATTCCATTCCTGATCATCGACCTGGTCGTGGCCAGCGTGCTGATGGCGATGGGTATGATGATGCTGTCGCCGCTGATCATTTCGTTGCCGTTCAAGATCATGCTGTTCGTGCTGGTGGATGGCTGGGCGCTGATCATCGGCACTCTGGCCAGTAGCTTCGGGGGTGTTTCGCCATGACGCCGGAAGTGGCGGTCGATATCTTTCGTGAAGCGTTGTGGCTGACCACGATGATGGTCGCCATCCTCGTGGTGCCGAGCCTGTTGGTCGGCCTGCTGGTGGCGATGTTCCAGGCCGCGACACAGATCAACGAACAGACCCTGAGCTTCCTGCCGCGTCTGCTGGTGATGCTGGTGACCCTGATCGTTGCCGGCCCGTGGCTGGTGCAGACGTTCATGGAGTACATCATCCAGCTCTACAAAAACATCCCGATGGTCATCGGCTGAGCCATGCAATCGCTGCTTCAGCTGACCGACACCCAGATCAGTAGCTGGGTGGCCTCGTTCATGTTGCCGCTGTTTCGCGTCGCCTCGATGCTGATGGTCATGCCGGTGTTCGGCACCACGCTGGTGTCGCGCCGGATACGCCTGTATTTCGCCGTGGCGATCACCGTGTGTATTGCCCCGGGCCTGCCGCCAATGCCGGCGGTCAGTCCGCTGGATCTCAGCGGCTTGTTGCTGATCGCCGAGCAGATTCTGGTCGGTGCGGTGCTGGGGTTTTCCCTGCAACTGTTCTTCCAGGCCTTTGCCGTGGCCGGGCAGATTGTCGCGATTCAGATGGGCATGGGCTTCGCCTCGATGGTCGACCCGGCCAACGGTGTCTCGGTGGCGGTGATCGGCCAGTTCTTCACCATGCTGGTGACCTTGCTGTTCCTGTCGATGAACGGCCACTTGGTGGTCTTCGAAGTGCTCACCGAGAGCTTCACCACGCTGCCGGTCGGTGGCGGGTTGATGACGGCGCAGTATTGGGAGCTGGCCGGCAAACTCGGCTGGGTGCTGGGGGCGGCGCTGTTGCTGGTGTTGCCGGCGGTTACCGCGCTGCTGGTGGTCAACATCGCGTTCGGCGTGATGACCCGCGCTGCGCCACAACTGAACATCTTCTCCATCGGTTTTCCGCTGACCCTGGTCCTTGGTCTGTTCATCGTCTGGGTCGGTCTGGCGGACATTCTCAATCAGTATCAACCGCTGGCCTCCGAGGCCTTGCAGTTGCTACGCGAACTGGCACGGGCGCGCTGAGGCATGGCTGAGAGCGAAAGCGGTCAGGACAAAACAGAAGACCCCACGGAGAAACGCAAAAAGGACTCCCGTGAGAAGGGTGAGATTGCCCGTTCCAAAGAGCTCAACACTCTGGCGGTGATGCTTGCCGGTGCCGGTGGCTTGCTGATATTCGGCGGCATGCTGGCGCAGGAACTGATGGACCTGATGCGGCTGAACTTCTCGCTGTCGCGGGAGGTGATCATGGACGAGAAATCCATGGGCACCTTCCTGCTGGTGTCGGGCAAGATCGCGCTGGTGGCGATTCAGCCGGTCATGATCACCCTGCTGCTGGCCGCTCTGATCGGGCCGATTTCCCTTGGTGGCTGGCTGTTCGCGGCGGGCTCCATGGCGCCGAAATTCAGCCGGATGAACCCGGGCGCCGGCCTCAAACGCATGTTCTCGATGAAGGCGGTGATCGAGTTGGTCAAGGCGCTGGCCAAGTTTCTTATCACGCTGTTTGTAGCGCTGATGGTGTTGTCGGCAGACATCGATGACTTCCTGCGCATTGCCCACGAGCCGCTTGAGCAGGCGATCATTCACAGCGTGACATTGGTCGGCTGGAGTTCGCTGTGGCTGGCCTGCGGCCTGATCATCATCGCTGCCGTCGATGTGCCGGTGCAGCTCTGGGAAAGCCACAAGAAACTGCTGATGACCAAGCAGGAAGTGCGCGACGAGCACAAGGATCAGGAGGGCCGGCCAGAGGTCAAGCAACGCATCCGCCAGACTCAACGCGAGATGTCGCAGCGGCGGATGATGGCGGCGATTCCCGACGCCGACGTGGTCATCACCAACCCGACCCACTACGCCGTCGCGCTCAAGTACGACGCGGAGAAGGGCGGGGCGCCGGTGCTGCTGGCCAAGGGCAGCGACTTCCTGGCGCTGAAGATCCGCGAAATCGCTGTCGCCAACAACGTCATGCTCCTCGAATCGCCGGGGCTGGCGCGTTCGATCTATTACTCCACCGAACTGGAGCAGGAAATCCCCGGCGGCCTGTATCTGGCCGTCGCCCAGGTACTGGCCTACGTCTACCAGATCCGCCAGTACCGCGCCGGCAAGGGCAAGCGTCCGGATCCGCTCAAGGATGATCTGCCGATCCCGCCGGATTTGCGCCGCGATTCTTGATGGGGCCGTTCATCTGAAATGCTTGTTTACCTGTCAGTTCTGTCAGTAGACGTCAATCGTCGAACGCGGTGACATGAGGGGCGGGCATATCCGCTCTCAGGGAGGCACGGTGATGCAAGAAGAACGTAGCTATCGAAAACTCGAAGGCATGGCTCTGGATTTTGTTTCAGGACGGTTGCAGAAGAATGAGTCGGAGCGGGCCCTCGGTTACAGCGTGACCTTCGACATGGATCTGGACTTCACCCACTTTGTGCATATGACAAACGTTCACTCTCCGGACTTTTTGAACAGTCCGGTCAATGCCATTCGGCCAGAACTGGATGGTCTTGCTTACCACTACTCCTACAACTACCTGTTTGATGCCGCTGGCAACATTCACGACAACGCGGCGCTGTTCAAACTCTTCACGCCGCCCAATTACTACATGGATCAATGGGCTGAAGGCGCTGCTCTCGATGTGCGCTACGTAAAACCAGTATTCGAAGTGCAAGGGAACACGTTGCGCATCACGGCGCGGCGGGATTTCCGGTTGCCGGGCGGAACGGAGCAGATCGAAATCAGTCACCTGCCGCTCATGCAATTTCGCTGGGCGCTCAACCTGCTGGAAAATCACGAAAAATTTCCTGGAGATATCGCCGCGCCGGCCACCAAGGTCGTGTTCATGTACATGGATGAAGACCTGGTTGAGGTGGATGGCGAGCAACTGTATCGGGGGACTCGATACATTCACGGCAATCAGCTGCTATTTGGCGACATCGTCGCCAAGCAGGTGCTGACGGCGTAGTTGGCCGTGTTTCAAGCAAAAAGATCGCAGCCTTCGGCGGCGCCTGCGCCGAGTGATGAAGTCGCTGCTGCCGGCTGCGATCTTTTGATCTTTCTAACCCGCGAGAATGGGGGGCGAACTCAAACCGGCAACCTCCGGAACACTCCCGATCCCTGCTCGCAAAGCGGCAAGAATTGACTACGAAAAACTCAGCGGGTTTTCACCGCGCCAGTGTCAGCCTGGCAACTCCAGATTATCCAACACTCGATTCACCGCCAGCTCCCCGAGCATGATCAATTGCGCGATACCCAGCAGCGTCCTGCGCTGTGATGCGGGTATGAGGTGGGCGAAGTCATCGGCGATGGTTCTGGCTGAAGCAAGTGTTTCGCAGGCGTTGGCCAATAGCTCCTCGTTTTTGAAGTCGGCGGTAACGGCATACATCCTGCGGGTTCTACGCGGCGGTGGAGTGGATCCGGGCGGGCAGAGGTAATGGTCGAGCGCACGGTCGGCGGCATCGTGGAGCTTTTTTGAATCGAGGGATTCGTAGGGGGAGGTGGCGTCGGTTTCGGGCGGGTTTGGCGTTGGTTTGATCAAGGTGAAGCTCCTAGAGTCGACGGAGCCGCCACATTTCGCTGCGATACGAAAGGAGGGTGGCAGCTATACGCGGGTCGCAGACCGGGACTCTAGAACCGGCAGACCCAAAGGTCTCCCACGTACAGCCGCCATAAAAAAGCGAGTGTTGTGCGTCCAGAGATCGACGGGCTGCGAGACCCGATCGCTGATTCGTCAGCGACCGATCCACAATAGAACCCGACCCCATGGCGCACAAGCCGGCGGATTCTGGCGTAGCTGTAGGCAATGGCGCAAGGATGTGTAGCCCGCAAGACGTGTCTTGAGGTGTTTTTTAAACACTGAAGTTTAAAGACGCCGCGATTCCTTAATTACGCAAAACCAAAAGATCGCAGCCTTCGGCAGCTCCTACAGGGATCGGTGTAGGAGCTGCCGCAGGCTGCGATCTTTTTTGTCTGCGTAAAAGTTGGAAGGCTTCTTGCAGTAGCCGCCGTGAGCCCGCTCTGGGCGTCAAAAGTTTGCTTTAAAGGAACGGGGAAAACCGGTGGATCGCTCTCAGTTATTCAACACTGCTCGCTCGAATGTTGCCGACCTCAGTCGAGGCAATCTGGGCGTGCCGTTGTTGCTGCTGGTCATGCTGGCGATGATGATGTTGCCGGTGCCGCCGTTCCTGCTGGACGTGTTCTTCACTTTCAACATCGCCCTGTCGATTGTCGTATTGCTGGTCTGCGTGTACGCACTGCGACCGCTGGATTTTGCGGTGTTCCCGACGATCCTGCTGGTGGCGACGCTGCTGCGGCTGGCGTTGAACGTGGCGTCGACGCGGGTGGTGATGCTCCACGGTCAGGACGGCCACGCCGCTGCCGGTAAGGTGATCCAGGCCTTCGGTGAGGTGGTGATCGGCGGTAACTACGTGGTCGGTATCGTGGTCTTCGCGATTCTGATGATCATCAACTTCGTCGTGGTGACCAAGGGTGCCGGGCGGATTTCCGAGGTGAGCGCGCGCTTCACCCTCGACGCGATGCCCGGCAAACAAATGGCGATCGACGCCGACCTCAACGCCGGCCTGATCGATCAGAACCAGGCCAAGGCCCGGCGTTCCGAAGTCGCTCAGGAAGCCGAGTTCTACGGTTCGATGGACGGTGCCAGCAAGTTCGTGCGTGGTGATGCCATTGCCGGCCTGCTGATTCTGTTCATCAACCTCATCGGCGGTATGGCCGTCGGTATCTTCCAGCACAACATGACCTTCGCCGACGCGGGCAAGGTGTACGCCTTGCTGACCATCGGTGACGGTTTGGTGGCGCAATTGCCATCACTGTTGTTATCGACAGCGGCGGCGATCATGGTGACCCGTGCTTCCGGTTCGGAAGACATGGGCAAGCAGATCAACCGGCAGATGTTCGCTTCGCCAAAAGCATTGGCGGTGGCCGCTGGTTTGATGGCGGTCATGGGCCTGGTGCCGGGCATGCCGCACTTCTCGTTTCTGAGCATGGCGGCGCTGGCTGCCGGAGGCGCGTACCTGTTCTGGAAAAAACAGAACGTCGCCAAGGTTCAGGCACTGCAAGAGGTTCAGCGTCAGCAGGAACTGCTGCCGTCGCCGGCCCGCGCCATGGAAACCAAGGAGCTGGGCTGGGATGATGTGACCCCGATCGACATGATCGGCCTGGAAGTCGGCTATCGCCTGATCCCGCTGGTGGATCGCAATCAGGGCGGGCAGCTGCTCGCGCGGATCAAGGGCGTGCGCAAGAAGCTCTCGCAGGATCTGGGCTTCCTGATGCCGACCGTGCACATCCGCGACAACCTCGATCTGGCGCCGAGCGCCTATCGCCTGACCCTGATGGGCGTGATTCTGGCCGAAGCCGAGATCTACCCGGATCGCGAACTGGCGATCAACCCGGGGCAGGTCTATGGCACGCTCAACGGCATTACCGCCAAAGATCCGGCTTTCGGTCTGGAGGCGGTGTGGATCGAAGTCAGCCAGCGCGCCCAGGCCCAGTCGCTTGGTTACACCGTGGTCGATGCCAGCACCGTGGTCGCGACCCACTTGAACCAGATTCTGTACAAGCACTCCAGCGAGCTGATCGGCCACGAAGAAGTGCAGCAACTCATGCAATTGCTGGCCAAAAGCTCGCCGAAACTGGCTGAAGAGCTGGTGCCGGGCGTGGTTTCGCTGTCGCAGTTGCTCAAAGTGCTGCAGGCGCTGCTGGCCGAACACGTACCGGTGCGCGACATCCGCAGCATTGCCGAGGCTATCGCCAACAACGCCGCCAAGAGTCAAGATACCGCCGCCTTGGTGGCTGCGGTGCGCGTCGGCGTATCCCGTGCCATCGTCCAAAGCATTGTAGGCACTGACTCCGAGCTGCCTGTGATCACCCTGGAACCAAGGTTGGAACAAATATTGCTCAATAGTCTGCAGAAGGCAGGACAAGGCTCGGAAGAGGGCGTTCTGCTGGAGCCAAGCATGGCCGAGAAGCTGCAGCGTTCGCTCATCGAAGCGGCGCAGCGCCAGGAGATGCAAGGTCAACCGGTGATCCTGTTGGTAGCAGGCCCGATACGCGCGATGCTCTCGCGTTTCGGCCGCCTCGCAGTCCCAGGGCTGCATGTGCTGGCCTACCAGGAAATTCCGGACAACAAGCAAGTGACCATCGTTGCGACAGTAGGGCCCAACGGCTGAGGTAGTGGTTTATGCAAGTTAAGCGTTTTTTCGCCGCCGATATGCGTCAGGCCATGAAGCTGGTTCGTGATGAGCTGGGCGCTGATGCCGCCATCATCGGCAACCGCCGCATTGCCGGCGGCGTCGAGCTGACGGCGGCGCTGGATTACAAATTGTCGGCGCTGGCGCCACGGGTGCCGAACATGGAACTCGAAGACGAGCTGCGCAAGACCCAGTCGCGCATCGTCACCGCCCAGGCCGAGCTGAGCCTGCGTGGCGAAGCCGACGGCAACACCAATCGCCAGTTGTTCACCGGGCTGCCGTTGACGGCCGGCCTGCCGCTGACCGCGGCCGAGCCGTTGAGCGAACCGACTTACGCTGCGCCAGCGCGTCCGGCCCCGGCACCTGCACAGGCGTCCGGCGGCGTCGATCCGCGTGCGCTGGATTCGATGCGTTTCGAACTCAACAGCCTGCGCGAGCTGATGGAAGTGCAGCTCGGCACCCTGGCCTGGAATCAGTTGCAGGGCAGCCGTCCGGCGCAAGCCAACCTGTATCGCCGTCTGCAACGGATCGGTCTGTCCGGCCCGTTGTCGCGTGACCTGCTGGCGATGATCACCGACATCGAAGAGCCCCGTCAGGCCTGGCGCATGCTGCTCGCGCACCTGGCGCGGATGATTGCCGTACCGGAAGTCGAGCCGCTGGAAGAGGGTGGGGTGATTGCCATGGTCGGCCCGGCCGGCATGGGCAAGACCACCACCCTGGCCAAACTCGCCGCGCGCTACGTGCTCAAGTACGGCGCGCAGAATGTCGCGCTGGTCAGCATGGACAGTTTCCGCATCGGCGCGCAGGAACAACTCAAGACCCTGGGCCGGATTCTCAATGTGCCGGTGACGCACGTTGACCCGGGCCAATCGCTGGTTCAGGCGCTGGACCCGCTGCTGCGCAAACGCGTGGTGCTGATCGATACCGCCGGCCTGCAGGCCAGCGATCCGGCACTGCGCATGCAGCTCGAAAGCCTGGCCGGTCGTGGCATCCGTTCAAAAAATTATCTGGTGTTGGCAACCACCAGCCAGAAACAGGTTCTAACCGCCGCTTATCACAGTTACAAGCGTTGCGGGCTTGCCGGCTGCATCCTGACTAAACTGGATGAAACGGCCAGCCTTGGCGAAGTGTTGAGCCTGGCGATCAGTCATGAATTGCCGGTCGCGTACCTGACCGATGGCCCACGGATTCCGGATGATCTGCATCTGCCGCGCCGTCATCAACTGGTCAGCCGCGCCGTCAGCGTGCAAATGCAGGAAGAACCCAGCGAAGAAGCCATGGCTGACATGTTCGCTGATATCTATCACAGCCCGACCAAGCAGGTTGGCTGAGGTAATGAACAGTTTTTGTACCTACATCGATGGTCTGCCATGCATTGTTCCGGTTGAGAACGCGCAGCCAGTAATGTGGCCTCCGTCTATGCAAGACAAGGTAAAGAAATAACATGGGCAGCATGCATCCCGTACAGGTGATCGCGGTGACCGGCGGCAAAGGTGGCGTCGGCAAGACTAACGTGTCAGTGAACTTGTCTCTGGCGCTGGCAGAGCTTGGCCGTCGGGTCATGCTGCTGGACGCCGACCTGGGGCTGGCGAACGTCGACGTTCTGCTGGGGCTGACCCCCAAACGTACGTTGGCCGACGTGATTGAAGGCCGCTGCGAACTGCGCGACGTGCTGTTGCAGGGTCCCGGCGGGATCCGCATCGTGCCGGCCGCTTCCGGCACCCAGAGCATGGTTCACTTGAGTCCGGCGCAACATGCCGGGCTGATTCAGGCCTTCAGCGACATCGGCGACAACCTCGATGTGCTGGTGATCGATACCGCTGCGGGTATTGGTGACTCGGTAGTCAGTTTTGTGCGCGCCGCGCAGGAAGTGCTGCTGGTGGTCTGCGACGAGCCGACCTCCATCACCGACGCCTACGCGCTGATCAAACTGCTCAACCGCGACTACGGCATGAACCGCTTCCGCGTCCTCGCCAACATGGCGCAGAGCCCGCAGGAAGGGCGCAACCTGTTCGCCAAGTTGACCAAGGTCACGGATCGTTTCCTCGACGTCGCCTTACAATACGTCGGCGCGGTGCCGTACGACGAAAGCGTGCGCAAGGCAGTGCAGAAACAGCGAGCGGTCTATGAAGCCTTTCCGCGTTCCAAGTGCGCGCTGGCGTTCAAGGCGATCGCGCAGAAGGTCGATACCTGGCCGCTGCCTGCCAACCCACGCGGTCATCTTGAGTTTTTCGTCGAGCGCCTCGTGCAGCAAACAGCAGGGCCTGTGTTATGACCGCGAGCGGTATGAATTACTACAAGAAGTCGGCACGTGACGCGCAGTACGAGTTGATCGAGCGTTACGCGCCACTGGTCAAGCGCATTGCCTATCACCTGCTGGCGCGCTTGCCGGCGAGTGTGCAGGTCGAAGATCTGATTCAGGCCGGAATGATCGGCCTGCTTGAAGTCTCGACCAAATATGACGCCAGCAAAGGCGCCAGTTTCGAAACGTACGCGGGCATTCGAATCCGCGGCGCGATGCTCGATGAAGTGCGCAAAGGGGATTGGGCGCCACGCTCGGTTCACCGCAACACCCGTATGGTCAGCGACGCAATTCGCTCAATTGAAGCTAAAACCGGCCGTGATGCTAAAGATCACGAGGTTGCGGCCGAACTCCAATTGAGTCTCGACGATTACTACGGGATTTTGAATGACACGCTGGGCAGCCGGCTGTTCAGTTTCGACGACCTGTTGCAGGACGGCGAACACGAAGGGCTGCACGAGGATGGCGCCAGTGCTCATCTTGAGCCGTCACGCGATCTGGAGGATGAACGCTTCCAGGCCGCGCTGGCGGACGCGATTGCCAATTTGCCGGAGCGTGAGCGACTGGTGTTGGCGCTGTACTACGACGAAGAGCTGAACCTCAAGGAGATCGGTGAAGTCCTTGGCGTCAGTGAATCGCGGGTCAGCCAGTTACACAGCCAGTGCGCGGCCCGCTTGCGGGGGCGTTTGGGGGAGTGGCGAGCGCGCTGAAGGCAGTGTGGGGACACTGCGAACGAGGCTGGTGCGGTGATGAACGGCACCGGTCTTGCTCTGTTGTGCTCCAGACAGTCATCGAGTGCTTTGCCGGATTGATTGAAATGGCGCGTCCAGGTGCTGGGCGCGTTTAAGACTGCTTGGAGGTCGAATTGGACAAGAACATGAAAATCCTCATCGTTGATGACTTCTCAACGATGCGGCGGATCATCAAGAACCTGCTGCGTGATCTGGGGTTCACCAACACCGTCGAGGCCGACGATGGCACCACTGCCATTCCGGTGCTCAACAGCGGAAGCATCGACTTTCTGGTAACGGACTGGAACATGCCGGGCATGACCGGTATCGACCTGCTGCGCCACGTGCGTGCCGATGAAAAACTCAAGCACCTGCCGGTGCTGATGGTGACGGCAGAAGCCAAGCGCGAGCAGATCATCGAGGCCGCTCAGGCCGGCGTGAACGGCTACGTGGTCAAACCTTTCACGGCTCAGGCGCTGAAAGAAAAAATCGAGAAGATTTTCGAACGCATCGGCTGATGAACGCGCGGGGGAGCTATGGAGCATAACGAATCTTCACAGGGCGATTTCGAATCGACCCTGAAAAAACACGCGGTCGAACTGGTCGAGAGCCTTGAAAAAGGCAGGTTCGGCGACGCGGTGCAACTGATCCATGAGCTCAATCAGACCCGTGACCGCGGCCTGTATCAGGAAGTAGGCAAGCTCACACGCGAACTGCACAGTGCGATCGTCAACTTCCAGATCGATCCGCACATGCCGCAGGCCGAGGAAGTGTCGCAAATCACCGACGCCACCGAACGCCTGGGCTATGTGGTCAAGCTGACCGAAGCCGCGGCCAACCGCACCATGGATCTGGTGGAAAGCGCCACCCCGGTGGTCAATGGCCTGGCTGAAGAAGCCCAGGCCCTGAGCACCGATTGGGGCCGCTTCATGCGTCGCGAGGTCGGGGCTGAAGAGTTCCGCGAACTGGCGCGCCGGGTCGACGGCTTTCTTTCGCGCAGCAGCACGGACAACCGTGCGGTGTCGAGCAACCTGAACGACATCCTGCTGGCTCAGGACTACCAGGACCTGACCGGTCAGGTGATCAAGCGCGTGACCCAACTGGTCACCGAAGTCGAAAGCAATTTGCTCAAACTCGTGCTCATGGCCAGTCAGGTGGACCGCTTTGCGGGCATCGAACATGACCGCGCCGCGATGCTTGCAGAAAAAGATCCACAAAAACATCTCTCGCAGGGTGAAGGTCCGCAGATTCATGCCGATAAACGAGAAGACGTTGTGTCCGGTCAGGACGATGTGGACGATTTGCTATCCAGCCTTGGATTTTGAGTTTTAGGTTTTTAGACCTGTAGGAGCACCCCATTAATGAGCTTCGGCGCCGATGAAGAGATCCTTCAGGATTTCCTGGTTGAGGCCGGCGAGATTCTTGAGCAACTGTCCGAACAACTGGTCGAGCTGGAAAGCCGTCCGGATGATGCTGATCTGCTCAACGCAATTTTTCGCGGTTTCCATACTGTAAAAGGGGGCGCCGGCTTCCTTCAGCTCAACGAGCTGGTGGAGTGCTGTCACATCGCCGAAAACGTGTTCGACATCCTGCGCAAGGGTGAGCGTCGCGTTGATGCAGAACTGATGGACGTGGTGCTCGAAGCACTGGACGCAGTGAACAGCATGTTCAGCGAAGTCCGTGAGCGTGCACCGATCACGGCAGCCACCCCGGAACTGCTGGCCGCGCTGGCGCGTCTGGCCGAGCCACAATCGGCCGACGAAGCCCCGGCTTCTCCGGTGGCCGAGATGATCGAAGAGCTGGTCGTCGAAGGCGATTCCGGCGATTCGGGCGACATCACCGATAACGAATTTGAACAGTTGCTGGATTCGCTGAACGCCGCCAAGGCCGAAGCCGAAGCCCCGACCGCTGCTGCACCTGCGCCGGCTGCCGAAGCAGCTGCCGGCGATGAAATCACCGACGCCGAATTTGAGTCGTTGCTCGATCAGTTGCACGGCAAAGGCCAGTTCGCGGCGGACGCCGTTGCACCGACAGCGGCCGCGCCTGCGGCACCGGCGGCGGGCGACAGCTCGGACATCACCGACGACGAATTTGAAGCGCTGCTCGATCAGTTGCACGGCAAGGGCAACTTTGCCGTTGAAGCGCTGGAGTCGGCGATCGCCTCGGCCCCGGCTGCACCTGCCGCTCCGGCGGCCGTGGCTGCCGGCAGCGACCTGATCAGCGATCACGAGTTCGAATCGCTGCTCGACGAACTGCACGGCAAAGGCAAGTTCACCGACGTTGGCGCCGCGACTGCCGGCACCGCTTCGACCGTGGCCGCGCCTGCCGCCAAGGCTGCAGCCGCTCCGGCGGCTGCGCCGAAAGCTGCGCCCAAGCCTGAGCCAAAGGCCGAAACACCGAAGCCAGCGGCTGCACCGGCCCCGGCCCGTGCCGCCGCGGCACCGCCGCCGGAAAAACCGGCCAGCGAAGCCGAGACCACTGTGCGGGTCGACACCGCACGTCTCGACGAAATCATGAACATGGTCGGCGAGCTGGTACTGGTGCGTAACCGTCTGGTGCGCCTGGGTCTTAACAGCGGCGATGAAGCCATGTCCAAGGCCGTGTCGAATCTCGACGTGGTCACGGCTGACTTGCAGACCGCGGTGATGAAGACCCGGATGCAGCCAATCAAGAAGGTCTTCGGGCGCTTCCCGCGTCTGGTTCGCGACCTCGCGCGTCAGCTCAAGAAAGAGATCAACCTGGAACTGGTGGGTGAAGAAACCGACCTCGACAAAAACCTTGTCGAGGCCCTGGCCGACCCGCTGGTCCACTTGGTGCGTAACGCTGTCGACCACGGCATCGAGTCGCCGGAAGAACGCGAAGCCTCGGGCAAGGCCCGTGGCGGTCGTGTGGTGCTGGCGGCCGAGCAGGAAGGCGATCACATCCTGTTGTCGATCTCCGACGACGGCAAGGGCATGGACCCGAACGTCCTGCGTTCGATCGCGGTAAAACGCGGCGTGATGGACAAGGACGCGGCCGATCGCCTGAGCGATACCGAGTGCTACAACCTGATCTTCGCCCCGGGTTTCTCGACCAAGACCGAGATCTCCGACGTGTCCGGTCGCGGTGTCGGCATGGACGTGGTGAAGACCAAGATTTCCCAGCTCAACGGTTCGATCAACATCTACTCGACCAAGGGCCAGGGCTCGAAGATCGTCATCAAGGTGCCGCTGACGCTTGCGATCATGCCGACCCTGATGGTGATGCTCGGCAACCAGGCGTTTGCGTTCCCGTTGGTCAACGTCAACGAAATCTTCCACCTCGACCTGTCGACCACCAACGTGGTGGACGGCCAGGAAGTGGTGATCGTGCGGGACAAGGCGCTGCCATTGTTCTACCTCAAGCGCTGGCTGGTCAGCTCCGCCGCTCACGAAGAGCAGCGCGAAGGCCATGTGGTGATCCTTTCGGTGGGCACCCAGCGGATCGGCTTCGTCGTCGATCAACTGGTCGGTCAGGAAGAAGTGGTCATCAAGCCATTGGGCAAAATGCTGCAGGGCACTCCGGGCATGTCCGGCGCCACCATCACCGGTGACGGCCGCATCGCTCTGATCCTCGATGTTCCAAGCATGCTCAAGCGTTACGCCGCACGGCGTATTTGAATCCGGGGCAGCGGGGCGACGACGTCCCGCTGCGCCTAATGGAGTGTTTATGGCAGTCAAAGTCCTGGTGGTGGACGATTCGGGGTTTTTCCGCCGCCGCGTCTCGGAAATTCTTTCAGCGGATCCGAGCATCCAGGTGGTCGGCACGGCCACCAACGGTAAAGAGGCGATCGATCAGGCCCTGGCCCTCAAGCCGGACGTGATCACCATGGACTACGAGATGCCGATGATGGATGGCATCACGGCGGTGCGGCACATCATGCAGCGCTGTCCGACCCCGGTGTTGATGTTCTCCTCGCTGACCCACGAAGGCGCCCGGGTAACCCTGGATGCGCTGGACGCCGGCGCGGTGGATTTCCTGCCGAAGAATTTCGAAGACATCTCGCGTAACCCGGAGAAGGTCAAGCAACTGCTGTGCGAGAAGGTCCACAGCATCTCGCGCAGCAACCGTCGTTTCAGTGCCTACAGTGCGCCGGCTCCAGCCGCTGCACCGACGCCTGCGTCAACTCCGGCGGCATCGAGCTTCAGCAGCCACAGCAGCAGCGTTCCGACGCGTCCTGCTCCAGCGCCTGCGCATGCTCCAGTTGCCAGCCGCGCACCGGCTGCCAGCGCTTCGTCGCCAGCACCGAAACGCAAGGCCTACAAACTGGTTGCCATCGGTACCTCGACTGGTGGGCCGGTTGCGCTGCAACGGGTGCTGACTCAGTTGCCGGCGAACTTCCCGGCACCGATCGTGCTGATCCAGCACATGCCGGCGGCGTTCACCAAAGCGTTTGCCGAGCGTCTGGACAAGCTGTGCCGCATCAGCGTCAAGGAAGCCGAGGATGGCGACATCCTGCGTCCGGGCCTGGCGCTGCTGGCCCCGGGTGGCAAGCAGATGATGATCGACGGCCGTGGCGCGGTGAAAATCCTGCCGGGCGACGAGCGTCTGAATTACAAGCCGTGCGTGGACATCACCTTCGGTTCCGCCGCCAAGTCCTACGGTGACAAAGTTCTGGCGGTGGTGCTGACCGGCATGGGCGCCGACGGCCGCGAAGGCGCGCGTCTGCTCAAGCAGGGCGGCAGCTCGGTGTGGGCGCAGGACGAAGCAAGCTGCGTGATCTACGGCATGCCGATGGCCATCGTCAAAGCCGATCTGGCTGACGCGGTGTACGGGCTGGACGACATCGGCAAGCACATCGTCGAGGCGTGTATCTGATGGATGTTCTAAGCCTGATCGGGATCATCATGGCGTTCGTCGCCATCATCGGCGGCAACTACCTTGAAGGCGGTCACCTCGGCGCGCTGGCCAACGGCCCGGCGGCGCTGATCGTCCTCGGTGGCACCATCGGTGCAGCGCTGCTGCAATCGCCGATGAGCGCCTTCAAGCGCGCCATGCAGATCCTCACCTGGATCCTGTTCCCGCCACGGGTGGACCTGCCCGGCGGCATCGACCGGGTGGTCAACTGGAGCCTCACCGCCCGCAAGGAAGGCCTGCTCGGGCTGGAAGGCGTGGCGGATGCCGAACCGGACAACTACTCGCGCAAAGGCCTGCAATTGCTGGTCGATGGCGCCGAGCCGGAAGCGATTCGCAGCATCCTCGAAGTGGATTTCTACACCCAGGAAGCCCGCGATATCGAGGCCGCCAAAGTCTTCGAAAGCATGGGCGGCTACGCGCCGACCATCGGTATCATCGGCGCGGTGATGGGCCTGATCCACGTGATGGGCAACCTCGCTGACCCAACACAGCTGGGCAGCGGCATTGCCGTGGCCTTCGTCGCGACCATCTACGGTGTGGCCAGTGCCAACCTGGTCTTGTTGCCAGTGGCGGCCAAGCTCAAGTCAATCGCGTTGCGGCAGTCGCGTTATCGCGAAATGTTGCTGGAAGGTATTTTGTCGATCGCCGAAGGTGAAAACCCTCGCTCTATCGAGCTGAAGCTTCAGGGCTTCATGGATTGATGGGGGTAATGGACTATGGCTCGCCGCAGGCACCAGGAAGAACACGTTAACCACGAGCGCTGGCTCGTGTCCTACGCGGATTTCATCACGCTGCTGTTCGCGTTCTTCGTGGTGATGTACTCGATCTCGTCGATCAACGAGGGCAAGTACAAGGTCATTTCCGAAGCGTTGATCGGGGTCTTCACCGACTCCGACCGCTCGCTCAAGCCGATCCCGATTGGTGAAGAGCGGCCGAAGACCGTGACCCCGGCCAAGCCGCTGGTCAAGGATGCCGAGCAGGTTGACGCCGGTATCGCCGGCGCCAGCGATCCGCTGAAAAGCATCGCCGATGACATCAGTGCCGCGTTCGGCGACCTGATCGCCTCCAACCAGATGACTGTGCGCGGCAACGAGTTGTGGGTCGAGATCGAACTCAATTCCAGCCTGTTGTTCGGCAGCGGCGACGCCATGCCGAGCGACATCGCGTTCAACATCATCGACAAGGTGGCGGCAATCCTCAAACCGTTCGACAACCCGATTCACGTCGAAGGTTTCACCGACGATCAGCCGATCCGCACCGCGCAGTACCCGACCAACTGGGAACTGTCCTCGGCGCGTTCGGCGAGCATCGTACGGATGCTGGCGATGCAGGGTGTGAACCCTGGCCGACTGGCGTCGGTGGGCTACGGCGAGTTCCAGCCTGTGGCCAACAACGCCACTGCCGAGGGCCGTGCGAAAAACCGTCGTGTGGTGCTGGTGGTGTCGCGCAACCTCGATGTACGCCGCAGTCTGACCGGTACCGGAACCGCCAATGCAAAACCCGACGCGGCATTGAAGCGCGCTGGCACACAAACTGCACCGACCCCGGTCAAGACGCCGGGACGCGAGAGTGCCGTCAATTCTCCGTCACCCGCATTAATACGCTGAGCTATGTCTCGGTCGAGCATCTCGGCCGGGAGGAACGAACCGAATGAGAGTCTGGGCAGTCGCCAATCAAAAGGGTGGTGTCGGTAAAACCACATCTTCCATCGCTTTAGCCGGATTGCTGGCGGAGGCGGGCAAGCGCGTGGTTGTGGTCGATCTCGACCCGCACGGCTCGATGACCAGCTATTTCGGCTACGACCCCGACAGCCTGGAACACAGCAACTACGATCTGTTTCTGCACAAGGGCAGCGTGCCGCAAGGCTTGCCCGGGCAACTGCTGCTGTCGACCAGCGATGAACGCATTTCCCTGTTGCCGTCGAGCACCGCACTGGCCACCCTTGAGCGCCAGTCGCCGGGGCAGAGTGGTCTTGGCCTGGTGATCGCCAAGAGTCTGGCGCAGCTGTGGCAGGACTTCGACTACGCGATCATCGACAGCCCGCCGTTGCTCGGCGTGCTGATGGTCAACGCGCTGGCCGCGAGCCAGCAACTGGTGATCCCGGTGCAGACCGAGCACCTGGCCGTGAAAGGCCTGGAGCGCATGGTCAACACCCTGGCGATGATCAACCGTTCGCGCAAACAGGCGTTGCCGTTCAGCATCGTGCCGACCCTGTTCGACCGTCGCACCCAGGCGTCGCTGGGTACCTTGCGCGTGTTGCGTGACAAATTCCCCGAGGAAATCTGGCAGGGTTATATCCCGGTCGATACCCGTCTGCGCGACGCCAGCCGGGCCGGTGTCACGCCTTCGCAATTCGACGGCAAGAGCCGTGGCGTGCTGGCTTACCGCGCGCTGCTCAAGCATCTGTTGGCGCAACAACTTGTTCCGCAGGTGGCTTGAGATGATTTTGACCTCTGTAGGAGCTGCCGCAGGCTGCGATCTTTTGATCCCGCTTTTTGGCGCTTCTGAAAAGATCAAAAGATCGCAGCCTGCGGCAGCTCCTACAGGGGCGTTCACATGAATCGGCCTTTGAAGTTGACGTCGAAGCCGCAACTGGCGTTGCAGTCCTATCTGGACAGCTTGCTGCAGGAAATGCCTGACGAGTTGCCGACACCCATCGAGGCTGTCGAAGAAGGTGCCCAGGCGCTGGACGAGTTCCAGGCCGCGGTACTGGAAGAGCAGGCCCGTGATGCACAGAAAGCGGCCAGGCCTGCCGCGCCTGCCGTTGCGGCGGTGGCGAAAGCACCGGTGGCATTGATCGAAGAGGCCGAGCCGGTTCGCGCGCCGGTCTCGACACTGGCACCGTTGCTGCAAACCCAATTGCTGAAAACCGTGCCGGAACCCGCGGTGGTCGAACCGGCTCCGGCTCCAGTTGCGCCCGCGCCGATTGAGCAGACGCTGGTCCCGCCGCTGGTGGAAGTCCATCTGCCACCGAGCAACACGCCGCCACCGGTAGAGACCGAGGGGCGTCCAGCCTGGGCGTCTGAGGCTTTCGAATGCCTGTTGTTCGATGTCGCCGGGTTGACCCTGGCGGTGCCGCTGGTGTGCCTTGGCTCGATCTATTCACTGGCCGGGCATGAGCTGACACCGCTGTTCGGTCAGCCGGAATGGTTCCTCGGGATTCTGCCGAGCCAGGCCGGCAATCTGAAAGTGTTGGACACCGCACGCTGGGTCATGCCGGATCGCTATCGCGATGACTTCCGTCAGGGCCTGCAGTACGTGATTTCGGTACAAGGTTACGAGTGGGGGCTGGCGGTGCATCAGGTCAGCCGCTCGTTGCGTCTGGATCCGAATGAAATCAAATGGAGAAGTCACCGGGGTCAGCGGCCATGGCTCGCCGGCACGGTGATTGAGCACATGTGTGCATTGCTTGACGTTTCCGCACTGGCCGAGTTGATCGCCAGCGGTGGGGCAAAGCACTTGGGCGGCCACAAGCCGCTACATAAACCGACATAGCAGCCGACATAACAATCAGGCGATGGCATTTTTCAATGCCACCACACAGAACACACACCGCCCAGTGCGGTTTTTTCGAGGGGTCAGGGTATGAGTAGTCAGGCGACGAATGCAAAGGGTTCTGAAGATCCGATCCTGCAATGGGTGACCTTCAAGCTGGACAACGAAACCTACGGCATCAACGTGATGCGCGTTCAGGAAGTGCTGCGCTACACCGAGATCGCGCCGGTGCCGGGTGCGCCAAGCTACGTGCTGGGCATCATCAACCTGCGCGGTAACGTGGTCACCGTGATCGACACCCGTCAGCGCTTCGGCCTGAACAGCGGCGAGATCAGCGACAACACCCGTATCGTCATCATCGAAGCCGACAAACAAGTCGTCGGGATCATGGTCGACAGCGTGGCTGAAGTGGTTTACCTGCGTCAGTCGGAAATCGAGACCGCGCCGAACGTCGGTAACGAAGAGTCGGCCAAGTTCATCCAGGGCGTGTGCAACAAGAACAACGAGTTGCTGATCCTGGTCGAGCTGGACAAGATGATGAGCGAAGAAGAATGGTCGGAACTGGAGAGCATCTGATTGATCCTCGAGGTTGCGGTCATTGTCCTGTTCCTCTTCTGGGCAGGCACGCTGGCAATGTTTCTGGCGTACATCAAGGCGCAGCGGCTGATCGCTGCGCAACAGGCACAGGGCGATGCGCTGCGTGATCAGCGCATCAAGGACCTGGCCAAGCGCGTCGACGACTATCAGAACGGCAACGTGCGCATGGGCGAAGCCCTGCATGAGCTGCGTTCGGTAGTCGGTCCGTTGCCGGACAAGATTGTTGCGCTGGAACAGCGCGATCCATCGAGCCTGTCATTCGCCCAGGCGGCGAAGCTGGTGGGCATGGGCGCGAGCGTCGACGAACTGACTCAATCCTGTGGCTTGACCCAGGCTGAGGCGGAGTTGATGCGCAAACTTCACAGAAGCTGAAGATCAAAAGATCGCAGCCTGCGGCAGCTCCTACATCGGGATTCGCGTTTCCCTGTAGGAGCTGCCGCAGGCTGCGATCTTTTGCTTTTAGGGCTTAATAATCATCCCCGCGTTCGGTGATGTCCTTCTCGACCATCGGCGCCTGCGGATCATGCCCCTCGGGAAATTTCCCCTTCAGATTCCACGCAAACGCGATGATCTCGGCAATTGTGCGGTACAGCTCTTCGGGAATGCTGTCGCCCAATTCCATCCGCGCCAACAACCGCACCAGCTCGGCGTTCTCATAGATCGGCACTTCACAATCGCGGGCGATCCGCAGGATTTCTTCGGCCAGTTCCTCGTCGCCCTTGGCGGTGAGGGTCGGGGCGTGATTGCCGTCGTACTTGAGGGCGATGGCCTGGCGTGGAGCAGTGGAATCGTTCATGCGGTTTCGTCGACCCAGCGGTGTTCTAGGCGGGTTTGGTTGCCCTGCGGCGGAGTGCCGAGGTGGCAGTCGAGGTCGCCGACGTTCAGCCCGCGATCAAGCAGGCGCTGGCGCAGCGCGAACAGGTTGGTTTCGATCAAGTCGGCGGTGTACGGGCGTTCGGCCCAGAGCTGACTCGACAGGCTGCCGGCAATCAACTGTGCCTGAATCTGCATCGGCCCCAACGGTTCCATGTCAAACGCCAGATCGACGCGCCATAACTGTTGCCTGGGCTCGCGTTCGTCTCGGCGTTCGTTGGGTTGCGGTTCTCGCTCCGGCGCTTCTTCGCGCTGGAATTTGACCTGCAGCGGCACGATGTCCTGCAGGTTGCGCATGGGAATTTCCAGCTGCCAGGTGCTGAGCAGACGCCCGTCATCGGTGACCCCGGTCTGTTCCAGGCTCGACAGTTGATGGCTTTGCAGGCGCGACACGGCTGCCGCGGCGAGGCGCAGCAGATGCTCCAGATCACCTTCGCCGTCCTGGTTTTGCAGCAAGCGGTCGGGCAGCGGAAAACTGCTCGGCACGGGTTTGGCGCTGACCTGGCCGAGGGTGCCGAGGGCGTTGCGCACGAAACTCGGCAACGCTTGCGCCAGGGTATTGGCGGCGATGATTGCGTTGAAACTGGTGCTGCTCGGCAGGCCCGGGGTCAGTTGCGCGATCAGCTTGAGCAGATCGGCTTTCATGTCCGGGGCCAGCGTCGGGTTCTGTCCGGTCAGCAGTTTGGTTTCGAGGAAAGCGCCGCTGTTGGCCAGGGCCAGCGCTACGCCTTTGGCGGTGCTCATTTGCTGCACATCGGGCAGGTTGGCGAGCAGGCGGACCACGGCGGCGCGCAGGTCTTGCGAAGTCTGGTCGTCGTCGCTCGGCAGGTTTTGCAAGGCGTTGAGCAAACCGTCCAGCGAGCCCTGGCGGCTCTGTTGGCCGAGCAGTTGCTGGCTCACCGCCAATTGATCCTGACGGCTGCTCAGCGGCACGAACTTGAGCGTCTGCGAATCCTCGACCAGGGCCGAGAGCAGGGTGCCGATGCGCAGCGGCGTCGGACTGTCGATGTCCAGCGTGGCGCCGCTCTGCGCGGTATTGAGCAGGCTGACCAGCGAACGGTACACCGTCGGTTGCCCCGGCACTGGCGGCAGCGTTTGCGAGGTCAGCACCTTGCCTTGCAACAGCGTGCCGACCGGCAACTGCGCCGTATCGATGCGGGTGAGGGTCGCGACGCTGCTGGCGATGGCCTGCTGCACGGTAATTGCCAGGTTGCCCGCCGACGGTTGAGTGACGGCCAGGTTGGTACCGGTCGGCAGCGGCAGGTTGCTGCTGGCTTGCACGGTGGTCTGGCGACCACCGTCGACGGTCACCTTGAGCAACAGTTGAAAGGTCTGGTCCGCCTGCTTGAGCGACAGCACCTCGGCCTGGGCGCTTTGCCCGGCACCGATCAAGCCTTCGACCGGGGTCAGCAGCTTGAGCAACTCACCGCTCATCGCCAGCGGACGCGCGTTCGCCGGGGTGGTGGGCGGGAGCGGGAGGATGTTCATTTCGCCTGTCATACGCGGACACAACCTGAGGAAATTGCACGCTTGGGAGTAAGGCACGGCATGTATAATGCCGCGCGTCTTGCGCTTCGTTCAAAAAACATAGCAATTGTTTGATCCAGCTCTCTGGTTCGCACCGTCATTGCATTTATCCTGCATCTCTTTAACGGCCGCGCCAGAGCCGACTTGAACCGTATAAGGCCCGTGATCCCTTGACCAGTCCTGTCCTGCAAACCGTTGCCCTCGCCTGTGAGCGAGACCTGCGGCTGCTCTTCGAAAATCTCGAAATGAGACTGGCCAGTGGCGATATGGTGCAGATCAGCGGCCCCAATGGCAGCGGCAAGACCAGTCTGCTGCGCCTGTTGTCGGGGTTGATGCAGCCGACCAGCGGTCAGGTCCTGCTCAATGGTCAGCCCTTGTCTGCGCAGCCGAGCGAACTGGCGCGCAACCTGTTGTGGATCGGCCACGCCGCCGGGATCAAGGACTTGCTGACGCCGGAAGAGAACCTGTCCTGGCTCTGCGCCCTGCATCGGCCTGCCGAGCGCGAGGCGATCTGGCAGGCATTGGCAGCCGTAGGATTGCGCGGCTTTGAAGATGTTCCCTGCCACACCCTGTCCGCCGGTCAGCAACGCCGTGTGGCGTTGGCGCGGCTGTATCTGGACAGCCCGCCCTTGTGGATTCTCGACGAGCCGTTCACCGCGCTCGACAAACAAGGCGTGGCGCAACTCGAAGAACACCTGGCCGGGCACTGCGAACGCGGCGGTCTGGTGGTCCTGACCACGCACCACACGCTGAGCCGGATGCCGGCCGGTTATCGCGATCTCGATCTGGGGAACTGGGCAGTATGAGTGTGTTCGGCCTGCTGGTTGCCCGTGAGTCCCGCCTGCTGTTTCGTCGCCCGGCCGAGCTGGCCAATCCGCTGATTTTCTTCGCCATCGTCATTGCGTTGTTCCCGTTGGCCGTCGGCCCGGAAACTCAAGTCTTGCAAAACCTGTCCCCGGGGTTAGTCTGGGTGGCCGCACTGTTGTCGGTCCTGCTCTCGCTGGACGGGCTGTTCCGCAGTGATTTCGAGGACGGATCCCTTGAGCAGTGGGTCCTTTCGCCGCACCCGCTGCCCCTACTGGTGCTGGCCAAAGTGCTGGCACACTGGCTGTTCTCGGGCCTGGCGCTGGTTTTGCTCTCGCCCTTGCTGGCGTTGATGCTCGGTTTGCCGGTCGCCTGCCTGCCGGTGTTGCTGTTGTCGTTGCTGCTGGGTACACCGGTGCTGAGCCTGCTCGGCGCGGTGGGCGCGGCGCTGACGGTCGGTTTGAAACGCGGCGGCCTGTTACTGGCGCTGCTGATTCTGCCGTTGTACATCCCGGTGTTGATCCTGGGCAGTGGCGCCTTGCAGGCGGCGTTGCAAGGCATGCCGGCGACCGGGTATCTGTTGTGGCTGGGTAGCCTGACTGCCCTGGCGATCACCCTGACACCGTTTGCAATAGCTGCTGGCCTGAAGATCAGCGTCGGCGAATAATAATGAGGTCTGGTTAAAAAATAACCGCCTTTTTTAAGAAAGGCATGACCCTTTGCCAGCTCACGACGATGAGCGGCACCCGTGATGGAAACAGTATGAACTGGACCTGGTTTCACAAGCTCGGCTCGCCCAAGTGGTTCTACGGCATCAGCAGCAAGTTCCTGCCGTGGCTGAGCCTTGCAGCGTTGCTGCTGATCACCGTTGGCGTCATCTGGGGCCTGGCCTTCGCGCCGCCGGATTATCAGCAGGGCAACAGCTTTCGCATCATCTACATCCACGTGCCTGCCGCGATGCTCGCGCAGTCGATCTACGTGATGCTGGCGGTGTGCGGCGTGGTCGGGCTGGTGTGGAAGATGAAACTGGCCGACGTCGCCCTACAATGCGCGGCCCCGATTGGTGCATGGATGACTGCCGTAGCGCTGGTCACCGGGGCGATCTGGGGCAAGCCGACCTGGGGTTCGTGGTGGGTCTGGGATGCGCGCCTGACCTCGATGCTGATTCTGCTGTTCCTGTATTTCGGGGTGATTGCGCTGGGCAATGCGATCAGCAACCGCGACAGCGCCGCCAAGGCCTGCGCTGTACTGGCCATCGTTGGTGTGATCAACATTCCGATCATCAAGTACTCGGTGGAGTGGTGGAACACCCTGCACCAGGGCGCGACCTTCACCCTCACCGAAAAACCGGCGATGCCCGCTGAAATGTGGCTGCCGCTGTTGCTGACCGTATTGGGTTTCTACTGCTTCTTCGGCGCCGTGCTGTTGCTGCGCATGCGTCTTGAAGTGCTCAAGCGCGAAGCCCGCGCCAGTTGGGTGAAAGAAGAAGTGCAGAACTGTCTGGAGGCCGCTCGATGAGTTTTGCTTCATTCGGCGACTTCCTCGCCATGGGTCATCATGGCCTGTATGTCTGGTCGGCCTACGGCATCTGTCTGGCGGTGCTGATCCTCAACGTGGTGGCGCCGATCGCGGCCCGCAAGCGCTATCTGCAACAAGAGGCGCGTCGTCTGCGCCGGGAGAACGGCAAGTGAATCCGCTGCGCAAGAAACGTCTGATCATCATTCTGGCCATTCTGGTCGGGGTCGGCGCTGCCGTCGGCCTGGCCTTGAGCGCCCTGCAGGAAAACATCAACCTGTTTTACACCCCGACCCAGATCGCCAACGGCGAAGCGCCGCACGACACGCGCATCCGCGCCGGCGGCATGGTCGAGAAAGGCTCGCTGCAACGCTCGCCAGACTCGCTGGACGTCAAATTCGTCGTGACCGATTTCAACAAAGCCGTGACCATTACCTACCGCGGGATCCTCCCGGATCTGTTCCGCGAAGGGCAGGGCATCGTCGCCCTGGGCAAACTCAACGCCGACGGCGTGGTGGTGGCCGATGAAGTGCTGGCCAAGCACGACGAGAAGTACATGCCGCCGGAAGTGACCAAGGCCTTGAAAGACAGTGGCCAGTCCGCGCCAACTCCAGCGAAGGAGGGTTGATCGATGACGTCCGCACTGTTTATTCCCGAGCTCGGCCATCTGGCGATGATTCTGGCGCTGTGTTTTGCGCTGGTGCAGGCCGTGGTGCCGTTGTTCGGCGCGTGGCGCGGCGATCGTATGTGGATGGGCCTGGCCCAGCCGGCAGCGTGGGGCCAGTTCGCGTTCTTGCTGTTTGCCTTCGGTTGCCTGACCTACGCCTTCATGACCGATGATTTCTCGGTCGGCTACGTGGCGATGAACTCCAACAGCGCACTGCCGTGGTACTACAAGTTCAGCGCGGTGTGGGGCGCCCACGAAGGGTCGCTGCTGCTGTGGGCGTTGATCCTCGGTGGCTGGACTTTCGCCGTGTCGGTGTTCTCCCGGCAATTGCCGCAAGTCATGCTCGCTCGCGTGCTGGCGGTGATGGGCATGATCAGCACCGGTTTCCTGTTGTTCCTGATCCTCACCTCCAACCCGTTTTCACGGATCCTGCCGCAGATCCCGGCGGATGGTCGTGACCTCAACCCGCTGCTGCAAGACATCGGCCTGATCGTGCATCCGCCGATGCTGTACATGGGGTATGTCGGTTTCTCCGTGGCGTTCGCTTTCGCCATCGCCGCCTTGCTCGGTGGGCGTCTCGACGCCGCGTGGGCACGCTGGTCGCGGCCGTGGACGATTGTTGCCTGGGCCTTCCTCGGCATCGGCATCACCCTCGGTTCGTGGTGGGCTTACTACGAACTCGGCTGGGGCGGCTGGTGGTTCTGGGACCCGGTGGAGAACGCCTCGTTCATGCCATGGCTGGTCGGCACTGCGCTGATCCACTCGCTGGCGGTCACGGAAAAACGTGGCGTGTTCAAGAGCTGGACTGTGTTGCTGGCGATTGCCGCGTTCTCCCTCAGTCTGCTGGGGACCTTCCTGGTACGTTCCGGCGTGCTGACCTCGGTGCACGCGTTTGCCTCGGACCCTGAGCGCGGGGTGTTCATCCTGATTTTCCTGCTGTTCGTGGTCGGTGGTTCGCTGACCCTGTTCGCGTTGCGCGCGCCGGTGGTCAAGAGCCAGGTCGGCTTCAACCTGTGGTCGCGGGAAACCCTGCTGCTGGGCAATAACCTGGTGTTGGTGGTCGCGGCGTCGATGATTCTGCTCGGCACCCTGTACCCGCTGATTCTCGATGCGCTGAGCGGCGCCAAGCTGTCGGTCGGCCCGCCGTACTTCAATGCGCTGTTCATCCCGTTGATGGCGTTGCTGATGCTGGTGATGGCGGTCGGCGTGATCGTGCGCTGGAAAGACACCCCGGTGAAATGGCTGGCGAACATGCTGACCCCGGTGTTGCTGGGCAGCGTCGCATTGGCCGTGGTGGCCGGCGTCGCCTACGGCGATTTCAACTGGGCGGTGATTGCGACGTTCCTGCTCGCCGCGTGGGTGTTGCTGGCCGGTGTGCGCGACATTTTCGACAAGACTCGCCACAAAGGCCTGATCAAGGGCCTGCCAACCCTGACCCGCAGCTACTGGGGCATGCAGATCGCTCACCTGGGCATCGCCGTGTGCGCTCTCGGCGTGGTGCTGTCGAGTCAGAACAGTGCCGAGCGCGACCTGCGCCTGGCGCCGGGCGAGTCGATGGACCTGGCCGGTTATCACTTCATCTTCGAAGGTGCCAAACACTTCGAAGGGCCGAACTTCACGTCCGACAAGGGCACCGTCCGGGTGATCCGCGACGGCAAGGAAGTCAGCGTGCTGCACCCGGAAAAACGCCTGTACACCGTGCAGAGTTCGATGATGACCGAAGCCGGGATCGACGCTGGTTTCACCCGCGACCTGTATGTCGCGCTGGGCGAGCCGCTGGAAAACGGTGCCTGGGCGGTGCGGGTTCACGTCAAACCGTTCGTGCGCTGGATCTGGTTCGGTGGCCTGCTCACCGGTCTGGGTGGTTTGCTGGCGGCGCTGGATCGGCGTTATCGAGTCAAGGTCAAAGCCAAGGTGCGTGAAGCCCTCGGCCTGCAAGGAGCGGCTGCATGAGACGTTGGTTGATGCTGGTGCCATTGGCGATTTTCCTGCTGCTGGCGGTATTTCTTTATCGCGGTCTGTACCTCGATCCGGCGGAGCTGCCGTCGGCGATGATCAACAAGCCCTTCCCGGAGTTCACTCTGCCGAACGTGCAGGGCGACAAGACCCTGACCAAGGCTGACATTCTCGGCAAACCGGCGTTGGTCAACGTCTGGGGTACCTGGTGCATTTCCTGCCGGGTCGAGCACCCGGTACTGAACAAACTGGCCGAGCGTGGCGTGGTGATCTACGGCATCAACTACAAGGACACCAACGCCGATGCCTTGAAGTGGCTGGCCGAATTCCACAACCCGTACGTGCTGGATATCCGTGACGACGAAGGCTCGCTGGGCCTCAACCTCGGCGTCTACGGCGCGCCGGAAACCTTCTTCATCGACGCCAAGGGCATCATTCGCGACAAGTACGTCGGTGTGATTGACGAGCAGGTCTGGCGCGAAAAACTCGCGGCCAAATATCAGGCGCTGGTCGATGAGGCCAAGCCATGAAGCGTTTTCTCGCTGCCGTGGTATTGGGCCTGAGTCTGGTCGGCGTGGCTCACGCCGCGATCGACACCTACGAGTTCGCCAAGGAAGGGGATCGCGAGCGTTTCCGTGAGTTGACCAAGGAACTGCGCTGTCCCAAGTGCCAGAACCAGGACATCGCGGATTCCAACGCACCGATTGCCGCCGACCTGCGCAAAGAGATTTTCCGCATGCTCGGCGAGGGCAAGGACAATCAGCAGATCATCGACTTCATGGTCGATCGCTACGGTGATTTCGTCCGCTACAAACCGGCGCTCAATGCCAAGACCGCACTGCTGTGGTTCGGCCCGGCCGGGCTGCTGCTCGGGGGGCTGGTGGTGATCGTGCTGATCGTGCGCCGCCGTCGTGGCCAGCGCGCCGAGACCCCGCAATCGCTGTCCATCGAAGAACGTCAGCGCCTCGACCAACTGTTGGATAAAAACCAAGAATGATTGATTTCTGGCTTGCCGCAGGGCTGTTGCTTCTGGTCGCCCTGAGTTTTCTGCTGATCCCGGTTTTGCGTGGCCGCCGCGCTCAGCGGGAAGAGGATCGTACTGCCCTGAACGTCGCGCTGTATCAGGAGCGCGTGGCCGAGTTGCAATCGCAGCAGGCCGAAGGCGTACTCGATGCCGCGCAAATGGACAGCGGTCGTGCCGAAGCGGCACGTGAACTGCTCGCCGACACCGAAGGCGTTGCCGCGCCGCGCGTGTCGAAACTGGGCAAGCCTTTGCCGCTGTTGGCAGCGGTGCTGGTTCCGGTGTTGGGCCTGGGTCTGTACCTGCATTTCGGCGCCGCCGACAAGGTCGAACTGACCCGCGAATTCGCCCAGGCGCCGCAGTCGATGGAAGAGATGACCCAACGTCTGGAGCGTGCCGTTGCCGCGCAGCCGGATTCGGCGGAAGGCCTGTACTTCCTCGGTCGCACCTACATGGCCCAGGATCGTCCGGCGGACGCGGCGAGGATGTTCGAGCGTGCGGCCAACCTCGCGGGTCGGCAGCCGGAGCTGTTAGGCCAGTGGGCACAGGCGCAGTACTTTGCCGACGGCAAGAAATGGTCGGACAAGATTCAGGCCCTGACCGACGAAGCGCTGAAAGCCGATCCGAAAGAAGTCACCAGCCTCGGCCTGCTCGGCATCGCCGCGTTTGAAGGCGAGCGTTATCAGCAAGCCATCGATTACTGGAACCGCCTGCTGGCGCAACTGCCGGCCGACGACAACTCCCGTGCCGCGCTGCAAGGCGGGATCGAGCGCGCCGCCGAGCGCCTGAAGGCCAGTGGCGGCAAGGTCGCCGAGGCGCCGGCCGCCAAGGTCGCGGCACTGCTCAAGGTGCGCGTAGACCTTGCCCGTGAGCTCAAGGGCAAGGTGCAGCCGGGCGACAGCGTGTTCATCTTCGCCCGTGCCGTTTCCGGTCCACCGGCACCGTTGGCAGCCAAGCGGCTGACCGTGGCGGATCTGCCGGTGACCGTCGAATTGGGCGATGCCGACGCCATGATGCCGCAGTTGAAACTGTCGAACTTTCCTGAAGTCCAACTGGTAGCGCGTATCTCTCGTGCCGGTCAGCCGACCGCCGGGGAGTGGGTCGGTCGCAGCGGCCCGCTGGCCAGCAGCACCACCGCGCTACAAACACTGACCATCGACAGCCCGGACAAATAACCCCCGGGACCCACAGGAAAGCACCGCCATGCACAGCCTCGCCCGTATCACCGTCATCACATTGGCCCTGGGCATGAGCGCATGTGCGGTGCACCGACCGGAACCGACCACCAACCTGCCACCGATCCCGCCGTCGCAACCGAGCCCGACCCCGTCGACCTCGCCGACCCCGGGCAAAAGCATCCCGGCCAAACCGTCCAAACCGGTGCCACGCACTTCAGCCAGCTTCGCCCCACCACCGGGCGGCAACAGCCACTGGGACCAGAAACTCGGGGTCTACGTCCTCGACGACCAGCCCAACACCTTCTACCGCCAGCGCACCTACTTCCGCTGGAACAACGGCTGGACCCGCTCGATCAGCCCTAACGGCCCATGGGAAGACACCGACATCCACGGTGTGCCGCCGGGGCTGGGCAAGCAGTTCGGGCAGTAATGAAAAACGGCGATCTTCGGATCGCCGTTTTTTTGTCTGCTGTTCATAAAACGGGTTTTCAGAGAATCGCACGATAGGTGCTTAGCACCCGGACTGACTCAACCAGCCAGAACGTTTTCCTGTGCAAATCTGGGAATTGTCGTAACCCCCTTGTGGGAGCGGGACTGCTCGCGAAAGCGGTCTTTCAGACACATGGATTTAGCTGATATACCGCATTCGCGAGCAAGCTCGCTTCCACGGGGGATTTGGGCTGTTGCTCAGAACGCGGCTTTGCCCACGGACGAGCCGCCATCGACAAACAACGTCTGCCCGGTGATGAATCCGCTCTGCTCGGACAACAGAAACGCAATCGCCGAAGCAATCTCCTCCGGCTGTCCCAGACGCCCCATCGGCACCCCGGCCAGATACCGCGCTTCGCCCTCGCTGCCCGGCGGATTGTTGGCGCGGAACAGTTCAGTCTCGGTCGGCCCCGGGGCCACCGCATTCACCGTGATCCCGGTCTGCGCCAGTTCCAGCGCCCACGATCGGGTGAAGCTGACCAGCGCTGCTTTCGCCGCTGCATACGCCGTCCGTTGGGTGATGCCCAGCACGGTCAGGCTGGAGATATTCACTACCCGACCCCAGCCCCGCGTACGCATGCCCGGCAACAGGGCCTGCGTGGCCTGCAACGCCGAATGCAGATTCAGGCGCATCACGTCATCGAATGCATCCAGATCGATATCGCCCAACGACTGCGGGCGAACCAGTCCGACGTTGTTCACCAGCCCGTCGAACTCATAAGTGTGCGCCAGATCCGCCAGCACCTGGCGGGTCAGCTCGCGATCACTCAGGTCCAGCGGAAACAGAATCCCCGGAAAACTCAGGTCAGGCTGCCGGGCAATCCCCACCACCCGATGCCCGGCCCGGTCCAGATGTTCGGCCAGCGCCCGGCCGATGCCCTTGCTGGCGCCGGTGATGAGGAAGGTACGTCGGGTCATTGGCAGCTCCTTGGGAGGTCTGGCGGACAGCATTGATCAGCGCATCAGATTCGAGCGGTGAGTGTAATCCGCGTCGAGGACGATGCCATCACTCACATGCTGCAAAACAACCGAACGTCTTTCTGCACATGGGCAAAACAGAGAAGGTCAACGTGACGTTGCCAGGCTACGTGATCCAGCGCATTGATCGATATGTGCGTGAGCACCATGTGAAAAGCCGCTCCTCCTTTCTGGCGGATGCGGCGATGGAGAAACTGGTTCGCTATTGAACGGCATTCATGTGCAAGCATCGCGGGTTTATCCGCGATGCTTGCGATGACTCAAGCGGTTGCCAACGCCCGCCCTTGCGACGCACTCAAAAACCGCAACAGCGCCAGCAACGGGAACGCGCTGCCGACAATCACGATCCACAACCAGCCGCCATGCTCATACACCGCACTGGCGACCGACGAGCCGAAGGCACCGCCGATGAAGATGCTGGTCATGTACAGCGCATTCAGGCGACCGCGGCTTTTCGCGTCCAGCGAGTAGACGGCGCGCTGGCCGAGGACCATGTTCATCTGTACGCAGAAATCCAGCACCACGCCAGTCACGGCCAGACCGATCACGCTGTAGGCCGGGTGGATGAAGGCCGGCAGGAAGCTCAGGCTGGCGAACAGCATCGCCAGCAGCGAGGCGATGCGGGTGTGACCGGCGTCAGCCAGGCGTCCACTGATGGGCGCGGCGATCGCACCGATGGCGCCGACCAGGGCGAAGATCGCGATCTCGCTTTGCGACAGGCCATGGTTGCGCGCCAGTTCCAGCGGCACCGCCGTCCAGAACAGGCTGAAGGTGGCGAACATGCAGCCCTGATAGAACGCCCGCTGACGCAGCACCGGCTGCTGGCGCAGCAGCGTCCACAGCGAACCGATCAACTGGCCATAAGAGGCGCTGTGATCCGGTTGACGCTTGGGCACGGTCAACGCCAGCACCACGCTGATCGCCGCCATCAACGCTGCGGCAATCACGAACATCGCGCGCCAGCCGAAATGGTCAGCCACGACGCTCGACGCCGGCCGCGCCAGCAGGATACCCAGCAGCAGGCCACCCATGATCCCTCCGACCACCCGGCCACGGGATTCTTCCGGCGCCAGATGCGCGGCGAGGGGAATCAGGATCTGCACCGACACCGAACTGAAGCCCACCAGCAATGAAATCAGCAGGAACACATTCGGCTGACTGGTGAACGCCGCACCGAGCAGGCTGGCAATCGCCACCACGGTGGTGATGATCATCAACCGACGGTTTTCCAGCAGGTCGCCCAGCGGCACCAGGAAGAACAGGCCCAGCGCATAACCGATCTGCGTCAGCGAGACGATGAAGCTGGCCATGGTGTCGGAGAGGCCGATGTCCGGAGCGATCAGGCCGATGATCGGCTGCGCGTAGTAGATGTTGGCGACGATGGCACCGCAGCAGAAGGCGAATAGCAGCACCATGCCTCGGGTCATTGCGTGAGTTGTGGCGTTCATAAGGTTTTCGATCCGGCGAAAGGGAATGCGGTGAGGCTAAGGGACGCACCGACGCGGCGGTAGAAGCCTTGTATCGATATCAGTTATTCCGTTGCGCAATGATTGGCTTGCAGCAGGGTGTCGTCCATCGGCGAACTTTGCGTCCGACCGGGGAGCGTCGATGATACATTCGCTTACATCTTCTTCGATAGCATGCTTATGTTTACCGCAGCGCTCTCACTGTTTATCACCGGAGGATTGCCATGTTGCGTCAGCTGTTGCGTCACACCCCCACGATTGCTCTGATCGGTCTGCTTGGCGCCGG
Source organism: Pseudomonas serboccidentalis (assembly GCF_028830055.1). Taxonomy (NCBI): domain Bacteria; kingdom Pseudomonadati; phylum Pseudomonadota; class Gammaproteobacteria; order Pseudomonadales; family Pseudomonadaceae; genus Pseudomonas; species Pseudomonas serboccidentalis. Next base: position 4,134,057 of record NZ_CP101655.1, on the reverse strand, counting down.
CGCGGTGCAAGCGGCCGATGCTCCCGGAATGCGGCTCGGCGTGCGCGGCGAGATCACCGGGGTCAGCGCCGGCTCGTTGAAAGTGCACGTCAACAGCGGCGAGAACGTCGTGATCCAGTTGACGGCGGACACCAAGGTGCGTGCCGTCACGCTGGCGAATATCGAGGACATCAAACCCGGTAGCTACATCGGTTCGGCCGCCATGCCCCAGGAGGATGGCACGCTCAAGGCGCTGGAAGTGCACGTATTCCCGCCGGAACTGGCCGGCAGCGGCGACGGCCATCGGCCATTCGACCTGGCCAAGGGCAGCAGCATGACCAATGGCAGCGTCGGTGATCTGGTGGTGAGCAACGGCCGGGTGCTGACCGTCAACTACAAGGGCGGGCAGCAGAAGATTCTGGTGCCGGAGGATGTGCCGATCGTCAACCTGACGCCGGGGGATCGCAGTTTGCTCAAGGTCGGGGTGAAGATTGTCACCTTTGTGACGCAGGGGGCGGACGGCACGTTGACGGCGCAATCGATTTCCGCCGGCAAGGATGGCGTCACCCCGCCGATGTAACTGCCACCGCATGGCCCCTGCAGGAGCTGCCGAACCTTCGGCAGCTCCTGCAGGGTCGCCTTTGCGTGACTGCCTAAGCCTTACTGGCCGGTATAGATCTGATCAAAAATCCCGCCATCATTGAAGTGGGTCTTCTGCACCGAGCGCCAGTCACCGAAGGTTTTCTCGACCGAGAGGAAATCGACTTTCGGGAAGCGATCGGTGTATTTCGCCAATACCGCCGGATCACGCGGACGCAGGTAGTTGGCCGCAGCAATTTCCTGGCCTTCCGGCGACCACAGGTACTTCAGGTATTCATCGGCCGCAGCGCGAGTGCCTTTCTTGTCGACCACTTTGTCGACCACCGTCACCGGTGGTTCGGCTTCGGCGGAGACGCTTGGGTAGATCACTTCGAACTGATCGCGACCAAACTCGCGAGCGATCATTTCCGCTTCGTTCTCGAAGGTCACCAGCACGTCGCCGATCTGGTTGGTCATGAACGTGGTGGTGGCGGCGCGGCCACCGGTGTCGAGCACCGGCGCTTGTTTGAACAGCTTGCCGACGAAGTCCTTGGCCTTGTTCTCGTCACCGCCGTTCTTCAGCACATAGCCCCAGGCCGACAGATAGGTGTAGCGACCATTACCGGAAGTTTTCGGGTTCGGCACGATCACCTGCACGCCGTCCTTGAGCAGATCCGGCCAGTCTTTCAGGGCTTTCGGGTTGCCTTTACGGACAATGAACACGGTGGCCGAGGTGAACGGCGCGCTGTTGTTCGGCAGGCGGGTGACCCAGTTGTCCGGGACCAGTTTGCCGTTGTCGGCGAGGGCGTTGATGTCGGTCGCCATGTTCATGGTAATGACATCAGCCGGCAGGCCATCGATCACCGAACGCGCCTGCTTGCTCGAACCGCCGAAGGACATCTGTACGGTGATGTTTTCGTTGTGCTCGGCCTGCCAGTGCTTCTGGAACGCAGTGTTGTAGTCCTTGTAGAAATCGCGCATCACGTCATAGGAGACGTTGAGCAGGGTCGGTGCGGCTTGAGCCACGCTGCCAAAGGCAAGACCGGCGGCGAGAAGTGAGGCGCCAAAGAGTTTTTTCACTGCGCATTCCTTGTTGTCTATGTATGTGTAGGAGCTGCCGCAGGCTGCGATCTTTTGATCTTGAGCTTATAAAAACAACATCAAAAGATCGCAGCCTGCGGCAGCTCCTACAGGGGGTGATGTTCAATTGCCACTGACTATAACGGGGCTGGCATAGTCGCTTAAAGATTAAAAAGCTCTGTGCTTATTCCAATTTCTTGAACAGCGCATTGCCGCAACGGGAGCAGAACGCCGCCCCATGTTCGTGGCTGTTTTTCTTGCACACCGGGCAGTCGTGTTGCAGTTGTTCACCGCGCATGGCGTTGGCCAGTTCCGCGGTGAAGATCCCGGTGGGCACGGCGATGATCGAGTAACCGGTGATCATCACCAGCGAGGAAATCACCTGGCCCAGCGGGGTCTTCGGCACGATGTCGCCGAAGCCGACGGTGGTCAGGGTCACGATAGCCCAATAGATGCCCTTGGGGATGCTGGTGAAGCCGTGTTCCGGGCCTTCGATCACGTACATCAGGGTGCCGAACACCGTCACCAGGGTGCAGACGCTGACCAGAAACACCACGATCTTCTGCTTGCTGCCACGCAGCGCCGACATCAAATAGTTGGCTTGCTTGAGGTAAGGGCTGAGCTTGAGCACCCGGAAGATCCGCAGCATCCGGATGATCCGGATGATCAGCAGGTACTGCGCATCGCTGTAGTACAGCGCGAGAATCCCGGGCACGATCGCCAGCAGATCCACCAGCCCGTAGAAACTGAAGGCGTAGCGCAACGGTTTGGGCGAGCAGTACAGGCGCAGGATGTATTCACCGAGAAAGATCACGGTGAAGCCCCATTCGATGTACGCCAGCACATCAGCGTAGTTCTGATGAATGCTGTCGATGCTGTCGAGCATCACCACCACCAGGCTGGCGAGGATGATCAACAGCAAGGTGCCGTCGAAGCGCCGCCCGGCGAGGGTGTCGCTCTGGAAAATCATGACGTAAAGCCGTTCACGCCAACCGTTGCTGCTGTCCATGGATAACGCCTGAATTGAAGATCAGCGCAGCCTAGGTTGATTCTCCCCCTGTGCGCAAGGCGTGCTGTCGACGGCCGTTTTGTCGAGCATCTGGATGCCGCCGCGAATCAGCCAGCCAGCGAGGATGAACGGCGCCGTCAGCGTCGCCAGGCCAATGGCGGCGAACAGCGGCGTGACCAGTAGCGCGAGGACGATGCCCAGCAGTGGCAGCCACGGCTGTTGACGTTGCGCACTGAAGGCGAGGGCGGCGAGCACCGCGTTGTAACTGCCCAGCCCCAGCAGCGCGGTGCTGGTTTCGTGGTGCAGCACACTGGATGCGAGGCCGATCGCCGACGCCAGCAGCGCCCAGCAGAACGCCCGGCGATCAGCGATCAGCAAGCCGCAGGCAATCAATGCGCCGGCCAGTGGATGACCGAGAAACATCACCTGGCCCAACCCACGCAGTTCAGCGGCGAGCAGGTTCAGCGTGCTTATCTGGATATGAACCGTCGGCGCGGACGGTTCGGCGAACAGCAGCAGGATCCAGCTGATGGCCACGAACGGTGAGGTGTAGGCCGGTATGGATCGACTGCGGTAGACATGTTTGAGCCATTGCTGAGTGACCATCGCGCTCAGGCCGCCCGCGGCCAGAATCAGCGGCGGCAGCATCGGCGACCAGGGAAAATACAGGCTCAGCACCAAACCGAGCAGCACGCCGTTGTAGCTGAACAACCCGGCCTGGCGATCAGCCTTGGCGTAGTTGCGCCGTTGCGCGGTGAGCAGTCCGGCGACGGCACCGAGCAGTGCGCCGGCAAACAGCACGGGCGCAGTGAGCAGGATCGCCAGCAGACACAGCAGGCCGCACAGCGGATGGCGCTGGAGGAATATCTGACTGAAACCGTTGAGCAAAGCCTCGGCCCAGTCGGGGCAGTGGGTGTTGAAATGATTGGCAGGCATGGCAGTTCTGAAAGTCAGTGAAACCGGATTGGTCGAGCGCGACTCCGGCTGATCGCCAGCAGGCTGGCTCCCACACTGAATCTTTGTTCAGTCATTGAGTTTGTGGTGCACACAAATCAATCGTGGGAGCGAGCCTGCTCGCGAAGAGGCCAGCAAAAACAATCTCTTTGTTATATGAATCCCTGTGGCGAGGGCGCTTGCTCCCGCTGGGTCGCGAAGCGGCCTTAATCCGGGCGAATGCGGTTTTTCTATGAAAACCGTCATGCCCTAAACACGACGACTGCTGCGCAGCCGAAGCGGGAGCAAGCTCCCTCGCCACAGGTTCTATCGCAATCTTTAAATCAACGTCTCGATCCGCAGCGAGTTAGTCGATCCCGGCTGCCCGAACGGCACGCCGGCGGTGATCAGCAAGGTATCGCCACGCTCGGCCATGCCTTGCGCCTGGGCGATTTCCAGCGCCGTTGAACAGACCTCATCGACCTGACGCAGGCGATCGTTGACCACCGAGTGAATCCCCCACGCCACGCTCAAACGCCGCGCCGTCTGCAGGTTCGGCGTCAGGTTGAGGATCGGCGCTTTCGGCCGTTCCCGCGCCGCACGCAGGGTTGATGCACCGGACTCGCTGTAGTTGACCAGCACCGCCACCGGCAGCACGTTGCTGATGCGGCGGATCGCGCAACTGATCGCATCGGAAACGGTGGCTTCGGCTTTCGGCCGGCTGACGTCGAGCTGGGTCTGATAGTCCGGACCGTTTTCCACCTGGCGGATGATCTTGCTCATCATCTGCACCGCTTCGAGCGGGTATTCGCCGGACGCGGTTTCCGCCGAGAGCATCACCGCATCGGCGCCTTCGGCCACGGCGTTGGCCACGTCGGTGACCTCAGCACGGGTCGGTGCCGGGGAGAAGCGCATCGACTCGAGCATCTGCGTCGCCACCACCACCGGTTTGCCGAGTTCGCGGCAGGTGCTGATGATGTTTTTCTGAATCTGCGGCACGCTTTCGGCCGGCACTTCCACGCCGAGATCACCGCGAGCCACCATGATCGCATCGCTCAGCTCGGCGATTTCGCGCAGTTGTTCAACCGCCGACGGCTTCTCGATTTTCGCCATCAGAAAGGCCTTGTCGCCGATCAGTGCGCGGGCTTCGAGGATGTCTTGCGGACGCTGCACGAACGACAGCGCCACCCAGTCCACACCCAGCTCCAGACCGAAGCTCAGGTCACGGCGATCCTTGGCGGTCAGCGGGCTGAGATCGAGCACCGCTTGCGGCACGTTCACGCCTTTGCGGTCTGACAATTCGCCGCCATTGAGCACGGTGGTGTCGATCGCGTCGTTGTATTTGGTCACCACACGCAGACGCAGTTTGCCGTCGTCGAGCAGCAGATCCATGCCGGCTTTCAGCGCGGCGATGATCTCCGGATGCGGCAGGTTCACTCGGCGTTCATCGCCCGGTGTCGCGTCCAGATCCAGACGAAACGCCTGACCGCGATGCAGTTGCACCTTGCCGTCGGCGAACTTGCCGACGCGCAGTTTCGGCCCTTGCAGGTCCATCAGAATGCCCAGTGGATAGTTGAGCTGGCGCTCGACTTCGCGGATCCACTGATAGCGCTTGGCGTGGTCGGCGTGATCGCCGTGGCTGAAGTTGAGGCGGAAGATGTTGACCCCGGCCTCGACCAGTTCACGGATGTCTTCGATGCCGTCGACGGCAGGCCCGAGGGTGGCGAGGATTTTGACCTTTTTATCAGGCGTCATGATTTGCAGTTCTCAAGGATCAGAATGGCGCGGAAGTCGTTGACGTTGGTGCGGGTCGGCTCGGTGACGATCAGCGCGTCGAGCGCCTCGAAGTAGCCGTAACCGTTGTTGTTATCCAGCTCGTCGCTGGCGCTCAAACCGAGGGCGGCGGCGCGGGCGTAGCTGTCCGGGGTCATGATCGCGCCGGCGTTGTCTTCGGAGCCGTCGATGCCGTCGGTGTCGCCGGCCAGCGCATAGACGCCGGGCTGGCCCTTGAGGCTGTCGGTCAGGCTCAGGAGGAATTCGGCGTTGCGTCCGCCGCGGCCATTGCCGCGCACGGTCACAGTGGTTTCGCCGCCGGAGAGAATCACGCACGGTGCAGCGAGTGGCTGGCCATGGTTGATGATCTGGCGGGCGATGCCGGCGTGGACCTTCGCCACTTCGCGGGATTCACCTTCCAGGTCGCCAAGGATCAGCGTGCTGAAACCGGCCTGACGGCATTTCACTGCAGCCGCGTCCAGCGATTGCTGTGGGCGGGCGATCAACTGGAAATGACTGCGGGCGAGGCTCGGATCACCCGGTTTGACCGTTTCCGACTCAGGGCTTTGCAGCCAGTTGCGTACCGAGGCCGGGACTTCAATACCGTAGCGTTTGAGGATCGCCAGCGCTTCGGCCGAAGTGCTCGGGTCGGCCACGGTCGGGCCGGACGCGATGACTGTGGCGAGGTCGCCCGGGACATCGGAAATCGCGTAGGTATACACAGTGGCAGGCCAGCAGGCCTTGCCCAGGCGGCCGCCCTTGATCGCCGAGAGGTGCTTGCGCACGCAGTTCATCTCGCCGATGGTTGCGCCGGATTTGAGCAGGGCTTTGTTGATCGACTGCTTGTCGGCGAGGGTGATGCCTTCGGCCGGCAGGGCGAGCAGGGCAGAGCCGCCGCCGGACAACAGGAAGATCACGCGGTCGTCTTCGGTCAGGTTGCTGACCAGTTCCAGCACGCGTTTGGCCACGGCCAGGCCGGCGGCGTCCGGCACCGGGTGCGCGGCTTCGACCACTTCGATTTTTTCGCACGGGGCGCCGTGACCGTAACGGGTCACCACCAGGCCAGAGACGTCACCCTGCCAGCAGCGCTCGACCACTTGCGCCATCGCGGCGGCGGCTTTGCCGGCGCCGATGACGATGACTCGGCCAGTGCGATCGGCAGGCAGATGGGCTTCGAGGACCTGGTTCGGATGGGCCGCGTCGATGGCTGTGGCAAACAGCTCGCGCAGCAGTTGTTGCGGATCGACCGACATGGCGGGCTCCCGGAATTCTTGTTATTCGAAAGGGCAACTCGGAAGGAGTGAGCCCTGTGGCGAGGGGGCTTGCCCCCGTTTGAGTGCGCCGCACTCACAAGACCTTTGATAAACCAGAGGTTTTGGGGCCGCTTCGCAGCCCAACGGGGGCAAGCCCCCTCACCACAACTTCACTCCCACAGGTTGACTGCAGGGTGGGGCAGCGGCTTACTTCTTATCGCGAATCGAGAAGTTGGCCATGTGTTCCAGGCCCTTGATCAGCGCCGAGTGGTCCCAGTTGCTGCCGCCGATGGCCGCGCAGGTGCTGAAGACTTGCTGGGCGTTGGCAGTGTTCGGCAGATTGATGTTCAGCTCCTTGGCGCCTTGCAGGGCCAGGTTCAGGTCCTTCTGGTGCAGGCTGATGCGGAAGCCCGGATCGAAGGTGCCCTTGATCATGCGCTCGCCGTGTACTTCGAGGATTTTCGAAGAGGCGAAACCGCCCATCAGCGCTTCACGCACTTTTGCTGGATCTGCGCCGTTTTTCGAGGCGAACAGCAGGGCTTCAGCGACGGCCTGAATGTTCAGCGCGACGATGATCTGGTTGGCGACCTTGGCGGTCTGACCGTCGCCGTTGCCACCGACCAGGGTGATGTTCTTGCCCATGGCCTGGAACAGCGGCAGCGCGCGTTCGAAGGCATCGGCATCGCCACCGACCATGATGCTCAGGGTCGCAGCCTTGGCGCCGACTTCACCGCCGGACACTGGCGCGTCGAGGTACTGCGCGCCTTTCTCGTTGATCTTCTTGGCGAAGGCTTTGGTGGCGGTCGGCGAGATCGAACTCATGTCGATCACCACTTTGCCTTTGCCGATGCCGGCGGCAACGCCGTCGGCGCGGAACAGCACGTCATCGACCTGCGGGGTGTCCGGGACCATGACGATGATGAACTCGGCTTCCTGCGCGACTTCACGCGGGTTGGCCAGGGCGACAGCGCCAGCGGCCACCAGGTCGGCCGGAGCGGCATCGTGGTGCGCCGACAGGAACAGGCTGTGACCGGCTTTCTGCAGGTTCGAAGCCATTGGGTGGCCCATGATGCCGGTGCCGATAAATCCGATTTTAGCCATGAGAAAATCCTCTTGTTTTTGTCTTGCCCCCGGTTTGGAACCGATGGGCTTTTTTGTGGCGAGGGGGCTTGCCCCCGTTGGGTCGCGAAGCGGCCCTAAATGTTTTCACGGTCAGTGGCTTTTACGACTGCTTCGCAGCCGAACGGGGGCAAGCCCCCTCGCCACAAGGGGCCGGGTTCGATCTCAGATTGCGTTATGGGTTTTCAGCCAGCCGAGGCCCGCTTCGGTCGTGGTCAGCGGCTTGTATTCACAGCCAACCCAACCCTGATAACCGATGCGATCCAGGTGTTCGAACAGGAAGCGGTAGTTGATCTCGCCGGTGCCGGGTTCGTTGCGCCCCGGGTTGTCCGCGAGCTGCACGTGGTTGATCTCGCCCAGGTGCGATTGCAGGGTGCGGGCCAGATCGCCTTCCATGATTTGCATGTGGTAGATGTCATATTGCAGGAACAGGTTGGCGCTGCCGACCTGCTCGCGAATCGACAGGGCCTGCGCCGTGTTGTTCAGGTAGAAGCCGGGGATGTCGCGGGTGTTGATCGCTTCCATCACCAGTTTGATCCCCGCCGCCTGCAGCTTGTCGGCCGCGTACTTGAGGTTGGCGACGAAGGTCTTTTCCACGGTGGCATCGTCCACGCCTTGCGGACGGATACCGGCCAGGCAGTTGACCTGGGTGTTGCCCAACACTTGCGCGTAGGCAATCGCCAGGTCGACACCGGCGCGGAACTCTTCGACCCGATCCGGCAGACACGCGATCCCGCGCTCGCCTTTGGCCCAGTCGCCGGCCGGCAGGTTGAACAGCACTTGAGTCAGACCATTGGCGTCGAGTCTGGCCTTGATCTCCGCGGAGCTGAAGTCGTACGGGAACAGGTACTCGACGCCGCTGAAACCAGCCTTGGCGGCGGCGTCGAAACGGGCAAGGAAATCCTGTTCGGTGAACAGCATGGACAGGTTGGCTGCGAAACGCGGCATGGTGGTCTCCTGTTGCGAATGAGTGATGATGGCTCTGTGTAGGAGCTGCCGCAGGCTGCGATCTTTTGATCTTGATCCTTAGCAACAAAGATCAAAAGATCGCAGCCTGCGGCAGCTCCTACAGAAGGCTAACCGCGGCCATCAAATCTGGCGGATCAGTCGAGCAGCGAAATCGCCGTTGGCGCGTCGTTACCGACCAGCGCCAGGTCTTCGAATTCGTTGACGGCGTTGATCTCGGTCCCCATGGAGATGTTGGTCACACGCTCCAGGATGATTTCGACGATCACCGGTACCTTGAACTCCTCGATCAGCTCTTCGGCCTTGCGCAGGGCAGGGGCGATTTCCGACGGTTCGAACACACGCAGCGCCTTACAGCCCAGGCCTTCGGCGACTGCCACGTGGTCGACACCGTAACCGTTGAGTTCCGGCGCGTTCAGGTTATCGAAGGACAGCTGCACGCAGTAGTCCATTTCGAACCCGCGCTGGGCCTGACGAATCAGCCCCAGGTACGAGTTGTTCACCACGACGTGGATGTAAGGCAGTTTGAACTGAGCGCCGACCGCCAGCTCCTCGATCATGAACTGGAAGTCATAGTCCCCCGACAGGGCCACGACTTTACGGTTCGGATCGGCCTTGACCACGCCCAGCGCCGCCGGAATGGTCCAGCCCAACGGGCCGGCCTGGCCGCAGTTGATCCAGTGACGCGGCTTGTAGACGTGCAGAAACTGCGCGCCGGCGATCTGCGACAGACCGATGGTGCTGACGTAGCAGGTGTCCTTGCCGAACACCTGGTTCATTTCTTCGTAAACGCGCTGCGGCTTGACCGGCACGTTGTCGAAGTGGGTCTTGCGCTGCAGGCTGGCCTTGCGCTGCTGGCAATCCTGCAGCCAGGCGCTGCGGTTTTTCAGCTTGCCGGCGGCTTGCCATTCACGGGCGACTTCGAGGAACACGGTCAGCGCGGCGGCGGCGTCGGAGACGATGCCCAGGTCCGGGGTGAAGACGCGGCCGATCTGCGTGCCTTCGATATCGACGTGAATGAACTTGCGGCCTTCGGTGTAGACGTCGACCGAACCGGTGTGACGGTTGGCCCAACGGTTACCGATACCCAGTACCACGTCGGATTTCAGCATCGTGGCATTGCCATAGCGGTGCGAAGTCTGCAGGCCGACCATGCCGACCATCAGCGGGTGATCATCCGGGATGGTGCCCCAGCCCATCAGGGTCGGGATGACCGGGATACCGGTCAGCTCGGCGAACTCCACCAGCAGATCGCTGGCGTCGGCGTTGATGATCCCGCCACCGGCCACCAGTAATGGGCGCTCGGCTTGATCGAGCAGTGCCAGTGCCTTCTCGACCTGAACGCGGGTCGCGGTTGGTTTGGCCAGTGGCAGTGGCTGGTAGGCGTCGATGTCGAATTCGATTTCGGCCATCTGCACGTCGAACGGCAGGTCGATCAGCACCGGGCCTGGGCGGCCGGAGCGCATTTCATAGAAGGCTTTCTGGAACGCGTAAGGCACCTGGCCCGGCTCCAGAACCGTGGTCGCCCACTTGGTGACGGGCTTGACGATGCTGGTGATGTCGACTGCCTGGAAGTCTTCCTTGTGCATACGGGCGCGGGGTGCCTGGCCGGTGATGCAGAGGATCGGAATCGAGTCGGCCGAGGCGCTGTAGAGCCCGGTGACCATGTCGGTACCGGCCGGGCCGGACGTACCGATGCACACGCCGATGTTGCCGGCCTTGGTGCGGGTGTAACCCTCGGCCATGTGCGACGCGCCTTCGACGTGGCGAGCGAGGACGTGATCGATGCCACCGACTTTTTTCAGTGCGGAGTACAGCGGGTTGATCGCAGCACCCGGAATGCCAAAAGCGGTATCAACCCCTTCACGGCGCATCACCAGAACGGCGGCTTCGATTGCTCTCATTTTGCTCATGGTTTTGTGCCTCTTTACGTTTTGTAATTGTATACAAGTGGCTTTGCGCAGAGTGTATTCACGGCGGACGGCGCAGGTCAATCCATTTTCTCAAGCGCCTGTTTCATTCGTCGGAAGCCAGCTATTGCTGTGGCTTTTCGTCGCATGGGGCGCTTTTCGATAATTATTGTATACAAAAAAATAACTCATTGTGTTCTATTTGTGGCATTGAGCTGCGGCACAAACGCGCAGCTTCACGACTTTCCCAATAACAAAATGAGGACGGCACCATGAGCGCTTTAACCTTGAAAGTCGCAGTCAACCTGGTCAACGAAGCCATCAGCGCCGGGCGCGGTATCAACGCCGCGCCGCTGACCATCGCGGTACTCGATACCGGCGGCCACCTGATCACCCTGCAACGCGAAGACGGCGCCAGCCTGCTGCGTCCGAACATCGCCATCGGCAAAGCCTGGGGCGCCATCGCCCTGGGCAAGGGCTCACGCCTGCTGGCGCTGGATGCCCAACAACGCCCGGCCTTCATCGCCGCGCTCAACAGCATGGGCCAGGGCAGCGTCGTCCCGGCTCCGGGCGGCGTATTGATCCGCGATCAGGCGGGCAACGTGCTGGGCGCGATCGGCATCAGCGGCGATCTGTCGGATATTGATGAGCAGGTGGCGATCAGGGCGGTGGAGGCGCTGGCGTTGCGGGCGGATGCGGGGGTGGCGGCCTGACAGGAAACAGATCCGCACAACTGATGGCGTAATGATGACGAAGAGGAGCGGTATCTATAGACTGCCGCCCCTCTCGTTTATGTATCAAGGAAGATCTGCGTGAAGACGCTATTCGCCATCACCCTGGCTTCGGCCATGACCCTCTGCACCCCCCTCCTGCATGCGACAGAAACACCCGACGCTGAAGAAATCGCGTTCCAGGCACTGAGCCCGGTGGTTTCTGCATTAATCAACGCGGACGATGTACAAGAACTGATGGACCGCGGCGAGAAGCTCGAATCGAGCGATACGTTGCAGGCTATTGCGGTGTATCTGGCGGCCACTCGGGAAGACCCGAATCAGTTGCAGGCGCCTTATCAGGTTGCGGCGCTGTTCGCTCGCCGTGGCGATGACAAACTGGCCGAGCGCTTTCTGCGCGTGGCCGATGATCGCGGTTTGTGGTTCGGCCCAATGATGGCGAGCGACGAAGACTTCGCCGATCTGCACGAGTCCGACACCTACAAAACCGTGTTGGCCAATGCTCAGAAACGCTACAAGAAAATTGCCCCGGGCAAGGTCGGCGCGATTTCGGTGCTCAACCCGTCGGCGAACATTCCGGCCCCCAAAGCCTGTCGCCCGGTCGTGGTCTGGCTGCACGGTTATGGCATCAATGGCGAGCTGGATGAGAGCTATCAGCCGCTGGCCGACACCGGGGCAATCATTCTGGGGATCAACGGCACTGAAATGATCAACTCAGTCCATAGCTTCCGCTGGATCGGCCCAGGCTTCGAAGGCACCCATCAGACGGTGCAAAAGGCGCTCAAAGCCCTGGAAGCCCAGCAATGCATCGACCGTAAGCGCGTTTTTCTGATGGGCTTCTCCCAGGGTTCGCAACACGCCGGCGCCTTGTTGGCGCAGCACCCGGACGATTACGCAGGCGCGCTGTTGCTGTCGCCCGGCGGCCAGCAACCGACGCCAACCGAAAGCAAGGCGCGCGGCAAGCGGGTGTTTGTCATCAATGGTGAGAAAGAAGGGCCGGGCAATCAACAGATGAGCGCCGATTTCCGCAAACTGTTCAGCGAAGGCAACGAGGTCAAGTCGCGTACTCACGAGGGTGGGCACTTTTTCCCTGACGACTGGCCGACTTCGTTCCCGCAGGCTTTGCGCTGGTTGATGGGTGAGGAGGCTTGAAGTCAAACGATTATCGGCTTTGCCTGTGTCCTCGACAGCAGGGGCCGATTGAATATTTGGTGACGGATTAACCGTCATCGCGAGCAGGCTCACTCCTACAAGGGGTCGTGGTTGGACACAAAATGTCTGAACACCACAAACCCCCAGTAGGAGTGAGCCCTGCTCGCGATAGCTCTCTCCCAGACACATCCAGCCAACAGTTAACCCCGTTCTACTGAATCGACAGAACTAGCCTTCTCCTGAACTGAACATGGGAGGCAAAGGAATGCCGAATCTACCTGGAGCTCATCGATTGCGAGCCGGGCGCTATGCTGAAGCCAATCGAATCTATCTACTGACAACCAACACACTTGATCGTGAACCGATCTTTGCCGATTTCGCTTTGGGCAGATTGGTTGTTCAACAATTTCGACGGGCACAGGATCTCGGCTTGGCGAACTCACTGGCGTGGGTGGTCATGCCGGATCATTTTCATTGGTTAATTGAATTGCAGAAAGGTTCGTTGAGCGAACTGATGCAAAAGACCAAGTCATTGAGTACCAAAGCAGTAAATCAGACTACCGCCAGAAGTACTGGCCTCTGGCAGAGAGGGTTTCACGACCGGGCATTGCGACGGGAGGAGGATTTGGTGACGGTGGCACGGTATGTTGTGGCCAACCCATTGCGTGCTGGACTTGTGGAGAAGCTTGGCAATTATCCGCTTTGGGATGCGATTTGGGTTTGAACTGGAACCGTGTTGCCTCGATCGCGAGCAGGCTCACTCCTACAGGGGAATGCATTCCAAATGTAGGAGTGAGCCTGCTCGCGATGGCGTCACCGGGGTCTATCAGTCGGGCTCACACCCTTTCAACACCAACCGGATAATCGTCTGCGCCGCCGCTTCATAATCCGCCTCGTCCAGCTTGTCCTTGCCGGTGATCGCCGAAATCTGCCAGTCGAAGTCGGCGTAGGTCTGGGTCGCGGCCCAGATGCTGAACATCAGGTGATTGGGGTCGACTGGGGCGATCTGACCGCGGTCGATCCAGCTCTGGATGCAGTCGATGTTGTGCTTGGCCTGGCTGTTGAGTTGCTCGACCAGGTCGGCGCTCAGGTGTGGGGCGCCGTGCATGATTTCGCTGGCGAACACCTTGGAGGCGAAGGGCAGGTCACGGGAGATGCGGATTTTCGAGCGGATGTAGCCGCTGAGCACTTCGCTCGGCACGCCGTCCGGGTTGAACGGGGTCGAGGCCTGCAGGATCGGCACGATGATGCTTTCCAGGACCTCGCGGTAGAGGTTTTCCTTGGACTTGAAGTAGTAGTAGACGTTGGGCTTGGGCAATCCCGCCTTGGCAGCGATGTCGCTGGTTTTGGTCGCAGCGAAGCCCTTGTCAGCAAACTCCTCACTGGCGGCACGCAGGATCAGTTCTTTGTTGCGCTCGCGGATTGTGCTCATAAACCCGGTGGTTCCTTGCCTGTTCTGGCGGTTGCGCATGGTAGCACCGGCCTCGCGCATGGCTCAAGAATGCCCCGTGTGGCCTGCAGTCGCGGTATGCTGCGCGGCATTATTCACATAAGGAAACATGATTCATGGCAGGAAGCAGTTTGCTGGTGCTGATCGACGATATTGCCACCGTTCTGGATGACGTGGCGTTGATGAGCAAAATGGCCGCGAAGAAGACCGCCGGGGTGCTCGGCGACGATCTGGCGCTCAATGCCCAGCAGGTCTCCGGGGTGCGCGCCGAGCGGGAAATTCCTGTGGTTTGGGCAGTGGCCAAGGGCTCGTTCGTCAACAAGCTGATTCTGGTGCCATCGGCGCTGGCGATCAGCGCGTTCGTACCGTGGCTGGTAACGCCGTTGCTGATGGTCGGCGGTGCTTACCTGTGCTTCGAAGGTTTCGAGAAACTCGCGCACAAGTTCCTGCACAGCAAGGCCGAAGATGACGCCGACCACGCGCAACTGAGCGCGGCGGTGGCCGAGCCGACCACCGATCTGGTGGCCTTCGAGAAGGACAAGATCAAAGGCGCGATCCGCACCGACTTCATCCTTTCGGCAGAAATCATCGCCATCACCCTCGGCGCTGTGGCCGGCGCATCGCTGACCCAGCAAGTGATCGTGATGTCCGGCATCGCGATTGTCATGACCGTCGGCGTCTACGGCCTGGTGGCCGGTATCGTCAAACTCGACGACCTGGGTCTGTGGCTGACGCAGAAACCCGGTTCGGCGGCAAAAAGCATCGGCAACGCGATCCTGCGCGCCGCGCCGTACATGATGAAAGGCCTGTCGGTGATCGGCACGGCGGCGATGTTCCTCGTCGGCGGCGGCATCCTCACCCACGGTATTCCTGTGCTGCATCACTGGATTGAAAGCGTGGGTGCAGCGGCTGGCAGCGCCGGTTTTGCAGTGCCGGTGTTGCTCAATGGCGTGGCGGGGATTATCGCGGGTGCGGTGGTGCTGGCGGTGGTTTCGGTCGTGGGCAAAATCTGGCGCGCGATCAAAGGCTGAACACGGTTTCTTGTAGGAGTGAGCCTGCTCGCGATGGCGGTGTATCAGCCACATAAAAGGTGACTGACACGGCCTCATCGCGAGCAGGCTCACTCCTGCAGTCTGATCTTGGTTGTGCCATGAAAAAGGGCCATTCGACTCGCATCGAATGGCCCTTTTTCGTTGCCGCTGACGTTACTCGGCAATCTGCAGCTTGCGCGACTCGGTGTACACGTAGCGCACTTTCTCGTACTCGAACGGCGAGTTCATCTGACCGTAGCGGAAGTTGGTCTGGTAGCGCTTGTCGACGGCGCGCAGGGCCCAGATCTCAGGATGGTTGGAGCTGACTTCTGACACGTTCAGGTAGTTGATCGCCGATTCGGCGGTGTAGTCCACGGCCAGGCCTGCGGTATCGCGAATGTTCGACGGGCCAAGGATCGGCAGCACGAAGTACGCACCGCCCGGTACGCCGTAGAAGCCCAGGGTCTGGCCGAAGTCTTCGCTCTGGCGCGGCAGGCCCATGGCGGTCGCCGGGTCCCACAGGCCGGCGATGCCGATGGTGGTGTTGAGCAACAGGCGCGCCGTGGTTTCCATCGAACGCTTGCCCTTGAACTGCAACAGGCTGTTGACCAGGTTCGGCACGTCGCCGAGGTTGTTGAAGAAGTTGCTCACCCCGGTGCGCAGGAAGCTCGGCGTCACGTAGCGATAACCGTCGACCACTGGCAGGAACACCCATTGGTCGAAGCGGTAGTTGAAGTGGTAGACGCGGCGGTTCCACGACTCCAGTGGGTCATAGACGTTCAGCGCGTTGAGCGTCGAGCGTTCGAACTCACGCTGGTCCAGTCCCGGGTTGAACTTGAGTTTGGACAGCGGCTCCTTGAAGCCGTCGCTGTCGACCACCACCGGCGCGTTGGCTTTGCTGTTGTCGGCCTGGGCCACGCCTGCACTGAGGAGCGCTGCAATCAGCAGGAGATATTTAGCCACGGAAAAACTCCAGCATGGCGTCGCTGTTGACGCGGTAGTTAAGGTTGCCGCAATGGCCGCCCAGTGGATAAACGGTCAGGCGATCGCCGAAGGTCTTGCGCAGGAAGCCCAGGTCGCCAGGGCCGAGGATCACGTCATCGGCGTTGTGCATGACGGCGATTTTCGGGCTGTCATGCAGGTAATCCTTGAGCGCGTACAGGCTGACCTGGTCGATCAGTTGCAGCAGGCTGCCGCCGTCGGTACGGGCGCGCCACATCGGGATCACCTGTTCGGTCAGGTAGCAATCGAAGTCGCATTGCAGCGCGCGCTTGAGGAACGGCGTGAGGCTGGTGCCTTCGGTGATCGGGAATTTCGGCGGGGTGATCAGACCACGACGGTTGATCAGGTCCGACGTAAAGGCAATGTCGGCGGCCGAGAAGCGGAACGAGGTGCCGATCAGCATCGCCATCTGCTCGTTGGTCAGGTGCTGCTTGGACTGCTGGAAGTCATAGAGCAGGGCATCGTTGAGATCGATATAGCCCTTCTGCTGGAAGTAGCGGGTCAGCTTGTGCAGCACCAGTTCATAGAAGGTAGTGCTGTTGTTGATGCCCTTCACTTCGGTCTGCACCAGCTTGTCGAGGTTGGTGATCGAGGTGTAGAGGTTGACCGGCGGGTTGAGCAGCAGAACTTTCTTGAAGTTGAAGCTGCGCCGGGTTTCGTCCAGATGCGCGACGAACGCGGCATCCAGGGCACCGAGGCTGTAGCCGCTGAGGTAGTACTCGGTGACCGGCAGTTTTGGATGTTGCGCGCGCACGGCCTGCATCACCCGGTACATGTCTTCGGCGTCTTCCTTGGTGATACCGGGCGTGGCGAAGCGTGAAGCGGCGCTGATGAAGTCGAAGCTGGTCGGCGACGACAACTGCACGACGTGGTAGCCGGCCTTGTAGTAGAGCTTCTTCAGGTATTCGTTGAGCGTGCTGTCAAAGCGGGCGCCGGTGCCGGCGATCAGGAAGATCAGCGGCGCGGGTTTGTCCTGCTCGGCGATGCGGTAGGTGAGTTTCTTCACCGCCCAGAAATTGTCCGGGAGGATGAAGGCCCGTTCCGGGCGCAATGTGATGCTGTGGTCGGACTGGTTGATATCGTCGTTGGACGGCAATTCCGGGCGCAGGTCCGGCGGCGTCGTGGCGATGGTCGCCTCGAACGGGTTGGTCAGGGGATAGCCATAACTGGCGGCATCGATATCCACCGCCAGTGCGGACGCACTCAGAATAAGGCCGCAGAACAGCGCGGCGAAGCGCAAGGAACGGAGCATGACTGGATCCCTTAGAGAAAGGTGCCGAATGAAGTTCGCAGGCTATGACCACCGGGTTTGCGCCAAAGTGCCATGCGACGGCATCAAACAGGCAGAATTCGGAGTAATAGTAGGCGGACGATACACTTTGCACGGCGCGGATGACCAGTTAACAGTTGTTAGTGCTTGCCAACGGTGCAAGTCAGATTAAGCTGGCCGCCGATTTCCGTAGATTGGAGTGATTCATGTCCCGCCGCTTGCCCGTGATCCTGTTGCTCGTTCTGCTGCCGTTATGGCTGGCCGCCAGTTATGGCGCGCGTTATGGCTTCATGGAGGACGGGCAGTGGGTCGGCATCTGCGTCGATGAAGCGAGCCGTTGGGAGTGCTCGGTGCGCTCGAACCTGGGGCTGATGATTCACTTCAAGGTATTGGGCTGGTCCGCGCTGGGTGCGGCGCTGCTCGGTTTTGTGGTGCCGGGGCGGGCAGGGTGGTGGCTGGCGGTGCTGGCGCTGGTGTTCGGCCTGCCGGCGCTGGCGTTGTACAACACCACGTTGGCGGTGTTTGCGGTGGTGATTGCCGGATTGCGCCTTGTCAGAGAATCCCGAAGCGCCTGATAGAAAAAGATCGCAGCCTCCGGCAGCTCCTGCATGAGGCGGTGTACACCCTGTAGGAGCTGCCGGAGGCTGCGATCTTTTGATCTTGCTGTTTAATCAACGACCGCGAACCCGCAGGCAGCGCCACAACGCCGCCACCATCAGCCCGCTGACCAGCGCCCAGCCCCAGGCCTGCGGGTTCTGCAACCCTTCCTCGAACAGCTGCGGCGCAATGCCGGCGCCGATGATGAAAGCCAGCAGGGCGATTTCCCGACGCGGCACGCTGACCGGGCGGCACACGTACACCAGCGCCGGCAGAATGAACGCCATGCTGGCGAAGCTGCGATAACGCGCGTCGAACACCATCTCCAGCATCATCACCGCTGCAGCAAAACCGGCCACGGCCACCAGCCATCCGGCGCGGCGCTCCAGCAGATTGAACGCACGTTCACGCCAACCCTGGCGCGCGCTCAAGGTCAGTGCGGCATGCGCCAGCACCCACAGATTCAACACGGTCAGCAAGCCGACCCACAGCCATTCGCTGGCAAACCGCGTGGTTACCCGCGCCAGATCGCCCCAGGCGCCGATCGAACAGGCGGCCACCGCGCCCAGCAGCGGCAGGATCAATGCTGATTGCGTGGTGCGCACCCGGCCGCCGAGCAGCAGCGTACCGAGGAAAATCAGCCCGCCGACGCCCAGCCATTCTTTCCAGTACGGCACGTTGGTCACCGGCCCGGCGAGCACGCCCTTGTCCTGACGATCTGCGTCGAACAGGCCCCAGTAGCCACCGACCGCACCCTCGCTGCCGCGTTTCCATGGCTGGTCGAACGCTTCGATCAGGTTGTAATGCCAGCCTTCCTTCTCGGCCATCGCGACAAAACCACGAATGAACTTGGCTTCGTTGACCCGGCTCGGCAGGGCGGTCTCGCGCTGGCGGCCTTCGCTGGGCCAGCCGGTTTCGCCGATCATCACGTCCTTGGGCGCGAACTTGTTGCCGAACACCTGACGCACATCCGCCACATGTTGCAGGGCGATGTCGATGTTCGAGGGATCGTCTTCCCAGTACGGCAGCAGGTGAATGGTCAGGAAATCCACTGCCGGTGCGACTTCCGGGTGCTTGAGCCAGAACTCCCAGACATCGGCATAAGTGACCGGTTGCTTGACCTGGCTTTTGACCTTATTGATCAGTCTGGCCAGTTGCGCGCCGGTGACTTCCTTGCGCAGCAAGGCTTCGTTGCCGACGATCACCGCGCTGACCACGTCCGGGTTGGCGTTGGCCGAGGCGATCAGCAGGTCGACCTCCTTCTCGGTGTCCACCGGGTTGCTGTTGACCCAGGCGCCGATCATCAACTTCAAGCCGTGCTTGCGCGCCAGCTCGGGCAGGGCTTCGAGGCCGGTCATCGAGTAGGTGCGGATGCACTCGAAGCGCGTCGCCAGCAGGGCAAGGTCGGCGTCCATGCGCTCCGGGCGCAGCTTGAACGGCACGTCGAACGGCGATTGATCCTTGTCGAACGGCGTATAGGAGGCACATTGCAACTTGTGCGTCGGGGTTGCGGCGTCCGGCAGGATCACCGGTTTGCCGAGGCCGTACCAGAAGCCGCCAAGGGCAAACAGGCCGAGCAGGCAGGCGAAAAGATAGGGAATAAACGGGAAGCGGGAAGTCGCGGACATGGT
The DNA here is from genome assembly GCF_028830055.1 of Pseudomonas serboccidentalis. Classification (NCBI taxonomy): domain Bacteria; kingdom Pseudomonadati; phylum Pseudomonadota; class Gammaproteobacteria; order Pseudomonadales; family Pseudomonadaceae; genus Pseudomonas; species Pseudomonas serboccidentalis. The sequence goes on along the minus strand of NZ_CP101655.1, from coordinate 4,114,592 downwards.
CAGGCCGAGTGGCTGCAAAGCGACGCATGTTACCTGCATTTATCCGCGGGTTGGTGGCCTGCATGATTTGCCCATGCAAAGTTCGGGCGGATTGTCTGGCGCCAATTATTCAGAAGCGATTAATGGCTTTCTGATGTCGTTTCTCGTTGTCTTGAGGTCGTTGCCAGAGCAGGTCGCGTTTGGCGTCAGGCCGATGATCGAAAGCGTCAGTACCCTTATAGAAAAGACGACTGATGTTCGGACGAGTTTGCGGTCAGGCGTGATGGGGGCGCTGTGCACCATAACAATACGTTGACGATGCCCGGCATCCGTCGGGCGCAGCATTTCGGGGAAGTAACGATGAAGATGCGACGACTTTTAGGCGCAGGTGCCGCTCTGGTGCTTGCGATGAGCTCCACATTCGCCAGCGCTGAAAAACAGACCCTGAACATCGGTTACGTTGACGGCTGGTCCGACAGCGTCGCGACCACCCACGTGGCGGCCGAAGTGATCAAGCAGAAACTCGGCTACGATGTGAAACTGCAAGCCGTCGCTACCGGGATCATGTGGCAGGGCGTGGCCACCGGCAAACTCGACGCCATGCTCTCGGCCTGGCTGCCGGTCACCCACGGCGAATACTGGACGAAGAACAAGGATCTGGTCGTCGATTACGGCCCGAACTTCAAGGATGCAAAAATCGGCCTGATCGTGCCGGAGTACGTCAAAGCGAAATCGATCGAAGACCTGAAAACCGACGACAGCTTCAAAAACCGTATCGTCGGCATCGATGCCGGTTCAGGCGTGATGCTCAAGACCGATCAGGCGATCAAGGATTACGGTCTCGACAAATACACCCTCAAGGCCAGTTCCGGCGCCGGCATGATTGCCGAGCTGACCCGTGCCGAGAAGAAGAACGAATCGATTGCCGTCACCGGTTGGGTGCCGCACTGGATGTTCGCCAAGTGGAAACTGCGTTTCCTCGACGACCCGAAAGGCGTGTACGGCGCGGCTGAAACCGTGAACAGCATCGGCAGCAAAGCGCTGGAGACCAAGGCTCCGGAAGTCGCCAAGTTCCTGAAAAACTTCCAGTGGGCGTCGAAAGACGAGATCGGCGAAGTCATGCTGGCGATTCAGGACGGCGCCAAACCTGAAGCGGCGGCCAAGGATTGGGTCGCCAAGCACCCGGATCGCGTGGCTGACTGGACTAAATAACCACACGTAACGCAGTACCCCCTGTAGGAGTGAGCCTGCTCGCGATAGCGGTCTTTCGGTGACAGAGATGTCGACTGATTTGACGCAATCGCGAGCAGGCTCACTCCTACATTTGTTTCCGGCCACCCCTCACCGACAGGGTTTGCGGCTGTTTCAGCGCCTCTTTCCACTTCTTTCGGCTATTTACAGTCCAAAAATTGGCGAAAATGTCATGTCGTTCTAATACTAAGGTCGTCTGGAAGCCGTTCCGCAGCCGCATACAGTGGATACGTTCCAACAATAATCTGTGCTGCGAGGATAAAAACAATGAACGACAGCATTTACCTCTCGATTCAAAACAGCCCGCGCTTCAAGGAGCTGGTGAGAAAAAGAGAAAAGTTCGCCTGGATACTCTCGGCGATCATGCTCGGGCTGTACTCCGGATTCATCCTGCTGATCGCCTACGGGCCGCAAGTGCTCGGGGCAAAACTCAGTCCCGGGTCTTCGATTACCTGGGGCATTCCGATTGGTGTCGGATTGATTGTCTCGGCCTTCGTCCTGACCGCTATCTACGTACGGCGCGCAAACGGCGAGTTTGACGACCTGAACAATGCGATTCTCAAGGAGGCTCAGCAATGATCCGGCGTCTACTGGCTCTTTTGAGCATCGCAGCGTTCGCTCCAGCCGTCTGGGCCGCTGACGCCTTGACCGGCGAAGTCCACAAACAACCCCTCAACGTTTCTGCGATCGCCATGTTTGTGGTGTTCGTCGGGGCGACCCTGTGCATCACCTACTGGGCGTCCAAACGCAACAAGTCGGCTGCCGACTACTATGCAGCGGGCGGCAAGATCACCGGTTTCCAGAACGGTCTGGCGATTGCCGGTGATTACATGTCGGCGGCGTCCTTTCTGGGGATTTCCGCGTTGGTGTTCACCTCCGGCTACGATGGCCTGATCTACTCGATCGGCTTCCTGGTGGGCTGGCCGATCATTCTGTTCCTGATCGCCGAGCGCCTGCGTAACCTGGGCAAATACACCTTCGCCGACGTGGCGTCCTACCGCCTCGGGCAAACGCAGATCCGCACCCTGTCTGCCTGCGGTTCGCTGGTGGTGGTGGCGTTCTACCTGATCGCGCAAATGGTCGGTGCCGGCAAGCTGATCCAGCTGCTGTTCGGCCTCGACTACTATGTGGCGGTGATTCTGGTCGGTATCCTGATGTGCATGTATGTGCTGTTCGGCGGCATGCTGGCGACCACCTGGGTGCAGATCATCAAGGCAGTGCTGTTGCTGTCCGGTGCCTCGTTCATGGCGCTGATGGTGATGAAGCACGTCAACTTCGACTTCAACATGCTGTTCTCCGAGGCGATCAAGGTTCACCCCAAAGGTGAGGCGATCATGAGCCCGGGCGGTCTGGTGAAAGACCCGATTTCGGCGTTCTCCTTAGGCCTGGCGCTGATGTTCGGTACCGCCGGTCTGCCGCACATCCTGATGCGCTTCTTCACCGTGAGTGACGCCAAGGAAGCGCGCAAGAGCGTGCTGTACGCAACCGGCTTCATCGGCTACTTCTACATCCTGACCTTCATCATCGGCTTCGGTGCGATCCTGCTGGTCAGCACCAACCCGGCCTTCAAGGATGCCGCGGGCGCTCTGCTCGGCGGCAACAACATGGCGGCGGTGCACCTGGCCAATGCGGTGGGCGGCAGTATTTTCCTGGGCTTCATCTCGGCGGTAGCGTTCGCGACCATTCTGGCGGTTGTGGCGGGTCTGACCCTGGCCGGTGCTTCGGCGGTGTCCCATGACCTGTATGCCAGCGTGATCAAGAAGGGCAAGGCCAACGACAAGGATGAGATTCGCGTGTCGAAGATCACCACCATCGCACTGGCCGTGCTGGCCATCGGCCTGGGCATCCTGTTCGAAAGCCAGAACATCGCGTTCATGGTCGGTCTGGCGTTCTCCATCGCGGCGAGCTGCAACTTCCCGGTCCTGCTGCTTTCGATGTACTGGAAGAAGCTGACCACCCGCGGTGCGATGGTGGGCGGCTGGCTAGGGCTGGTGAGTGCGGTGGGGCTGATGGTCCTTGGTCCGACCATCTGGGTGCAGATCCTGCATCACGAGAAGGCGATCTTCCCGTATGAGTACCCGGCGCTGTTTTCGATGATCATTGCCTTTATCGGGATCTGGTTCTTCTCGATCACCGACAAGTCAGCGGCTGCTGATAACGAGCGGGCGCTGTTCTTCCCGCAGTTTGTGCGTTCGCAGACTGGGTTGGGGGCGAGTGGGGCTGTGTCTCACTGATTGCTTGATGATTGTGTAAGCGTTGTACTGAATGCCCCGGTTGAGAGATCGGGGCATTTTTTTGTGGGCGGTTATCGGGCAGGCTGTGCTTTTTGTGCGGGTCGTGTACATATCCGTTGCTGCGGTAACGGCGGCTTAGGGTTTCGCCCTTACGGCGACTCACTTTTTTTACAAACGCCTAAAAAAAGTAAGCAAAAAAACGCTTGCTCCTACGTTCGGCCCGCTCGCTAGGGCTCGGGGTTCCTTCGCTCCGGGATCGATCCGGGGGGCAGCGCCTACGGTTTGCTTCGCTGCACCTCCTCTCGCTGTGTTTGGCTTCGCCAAACGGTCGCTGCGCTCCCACCCCCGGATCAATCCCTCCGCTCAGCCTTCCGACGTCGCCCGTGGATCAAGATCAAGAGCAGGCGAGCTGACACTCGGCCTTAAGGGGGCGAGCGGTCACTGGGGGAGCGGCTTGCCAGCGATGGCGGCTCGTCGGACGAGCAATTTCTGATGGGGGTACCGGGTTCAATTGTAGGAGCTGCCGAAGGCTGCGATCTTTTGCTCTGGCTCTGGCTCTGGCTCTGGCTCTGGCTCTGGCTCTGGCTCTGGCTCTGGCTCTGGCTCTGGCTCTGGCTTTTGATGTGGCTTTTGATGTGGCCTTTGATCTTTTGCCCCTTCGGCAGGCCGAGCGAAGGTGTTCATCAGGGGGGAGGCGCGCAGCGCCGTGCGGCGAAGCCGCATACATCGAGAGGAGGTGCAGCGAAGCAAACCGTAGGCGATGCCCCCTGATGGACACCGTAGCGAGGGAACCCCGAGCCCCAGCGAGCGGGCCGTACGCCGGGGCAAAGCCTTTTGCTTACTTTTCGGCGCCTGGAAAAGTGAGTCGCTGTAAGAGCGAAACCATAGGAGGCCGTTACCGCAGCAACGGATATACACCCAAAACCGCAAAACCCCAGTCGGCCCTCAGGCCGCTGCGACACACAAACAAAAACGGCCCCTATATAAATAGAGGCCGTTCCCGGTACAACTTCAAGACGTTATCGCAAGACAAGTCTTATTTGCGGTCTTCCAGCTTGGTAATGTCACGCGACTCGTAGCCGGTGTACAGCTGGCGCGGACGGCCGATCTTGTACGGGCTGGAGAGCATTTCTTTCCAGTGGGAGATCCAGCCGACAGTACGTGCCAGGGCGAAGATCACGGTGAACATGCTGGTTGGAATGCCGATCGCCTTGAGGATGATCCCCGAGTAGAAGTCGACGTTCGGGTACAGCGAGCGTTCGATGAAGTACGGGTCGGTCAGCGCGATCTCTTCCAGGCGCATGGCCAGTTCGAGTTGCGGATCGTTGTTGATGCCCAGTTCTTTCAATACTTCGTCGCAGGTCTGCTTCATTACAGTCGCGCGAGGGTCGCGGTTCTTGTAAACGCGGTGACCGAAGCCCATCAACTTGAACGGATCGTTCTTGTCCTTGGCCTTGGCGATGAACTTGTCGATGTTGGACACATCGCCAATCTCGTCGAGCATGGTCAATACGGCTTCGTTCGCACCACCGTGGGCAGGGCCCCACAGTGCGGCGATCCCGGCGGCGATACAGGCGAACGGGTTGGCACCCGAGGAGCCTGCCAGACGCACGGTGGACGTCGATGCGTTCTGCTCGTGGTCGGCGTGGAGGATGAAGATCCGGTCCATGGCCTTGGCGAGTACCGGGCTGATCGGTTTGATCTCGCACGGGGTGTTGAACATCATGTGCAGGAAGTTTTCCGCGTACGTCAGGTCGTTGCGCGGGTACATCATGGGTTGGCCCATGGAGTACTTGTAAACCATCGCTGCCAGGGTCGGCATCTTGGCAACCAGACGGATCGCGGAGATTTCGCGATGCTGCGGGTTATTGATGTCCAGGGAGTCGTGGTAGAAGGCCGAGAGGGCGCCGACTACGCCGCACATGACGGCCATCGGGTGGGCGTCGCGACGGAAGCCGTTGAAGAAGGTTTTCAGCTGCTCGTGAACCATGGTGTGGTTTTTCACGGTGCTGACGAACTGGGCCTTCTGTTCTGCGGTCGGCAGTTCGCCGTTGAGCAGCAGGTAGCAGGTTTCCAGGTAGTCCGACTTTTCAGCCAGCTGTTCGATCGGGTAGCCGCGGTGCAACAGAATGCCGTTGTCGCCGTCGATATAGGTGATCTTCGATTCGCACGAGGCGGTCGACATGAAACCCGGGTCGAAAGTGAAGCGGCCCGTGGCCGTCAGGCCCCGAACATCAATTACATCGGGACCAACGGTGCCGGTTAAAATGGGCAGCTCGACGGGGGCTGCGCCCTCGATGATCAACTGCGCTTTTTTGTCAGCCATGTGGCCTCCTATTTATGCTTGAACCATCAGACAGACCCCCCACGCAGGGCCCGCACCACTATAGTGAGATAAATTCGAATGTCAATTTGCCTAAAGTCTTGCTCCAGAAGGCTTTAAGCGCACTTTTTCCTCGAAATTGACTGCCATTTACGCCTTTTATACGACTTGTGCAATCAGCTATTTGGGGTAGGTGATTGCGTTGTCATTAGTAGCCTAACTGTCTATACTCGGCCACCGACCGCCAAGGGCTTTTGGGCTTGCTTTCATTGGGGGTCGCATCCCTGGGTGGTGGTTACCTGACCAGTGCACTCCCCAACAACTTTGCCCTGATTGTTAGGGGCTCTTCAGTGTGAAAAAAAAGCCGTGAAAAGCCAACGACCTGTAAACCTAGACCTAAGGACCATCAAACTCCCAGTCACTGCTTACACGTCCATTCTTCACCGAATCTCCGGTGTCATCCTCTTTGTGTGCCTTGCCATCATGCTTTACGCATTGGACAAGTCGCTGAGCTCCGAGGAAGGCTTCGGTCAGGTGAAAGCGTGTCTGACCAGTCCGCTAGCCAAGCTAGTGATTTGGGGCATCCTGTCCGCTCTGCTGTATCACCTGGTTGCCGGTGTGCGCCATTTGATCATGGACATGGGCATCGGTGAGACGCTGGAAGGCGGCAAGCTGGGCTCGAAAATCGTTATCGCCGTTTCCGTGGTGGTAATCGTTCTGGCAGGAGTTTGGATATGGTAACTAACGTCACGAACCTCTCGCGTTCGGGCCTCTATGACTGGATGGCGCAACGTGTGTCGGCGGTCGTTCTCGCGGCTTACTTCATCTTTCTGATCGGATACGTCGTGGCCCACCCAGGCCTCGAGTATGCCCAGTGGCATGAACTGTTCGCCCACAACGGGATGCGTATTTTCAGCCTCCTGGCCCTTGTTGCCCTCGGCGCTCACGCCTGGGTCGGCATGTGGACCATCGCGACTGACTACCTGACGCCAATGGCGTTCGGCAAGTCTGCGACGGCTATACGTTTCCTTTTCCAGGCAGTATGCGGCGTTGCGATGTTCGCTTACTTCGTCTGGGGTGTGCAGATTCTCTGGGGTATCTGAGTCATGGCTAACATTCCAACGATTTCTTTCGACGCCATCATTATTGGTGGTGGCGGTGCCGGCATGCGCGCTGCGCTGCAGCTGGCACAGGGCGGTCACAAGACTGCCGTGATCACCAAGGTTTTCCCGACCCGTTCGCACACTGTATCCGCCCAGGGCGGCATCACCTGCGCGATCGCGTCCGCCGACCCGAACGATGACTGGCGCTGGCACATGTACGATACCGTCAAGGGTTCCGACTACATCGGTGACCAGGACGCTATCGAATACATGTGTCAGGAAGGCCCGGCTGCCGTTTTCGAGCTGGACCATATGGGTCTGCCGTTCTCGCGTACCGAGCAAGGCCGTATCTACCAGCGTCCGTTCGGTGGCCAGTCCAAGGACTACGGCAAGGGCGGTCAGGCTGCACGTACCTGCGCAGCGTCCGACCGTACCGGTCACGCTCTGCTGCACACCCTTTATCAGGGCAACCTGAAAGCCGGTACCACGTTCCTGAACGAGTACTACGCTGTCGACCTGGTGAAGAACCAGGAAGGCGAGTTCGTCGGTGTGATCGCGATCTGCATCGAAACCGGCGAAACCTCGTACATCCGCGCCAAGGCCACTGTGCTGGCGACTGGCGGTGCAGGCCGTATCTACGCCTCCACCACCAACGCCCTGATCAACACCGGTGACGGCGTTGGCATGGCCCTGCGTGCTGGCGTGCCGGTACAAGACATCGAAATGTGGCAGTTCCACCCGACCGGCATCGCCGGCGCCGGTGTACTGGTGACCGAAGGTTGCCGTGGTGAAGGTGGTTACCTGATCAACAAGCACGGCGAGCGTTTCATGGAGCGTTATGCTCCGAACGCGAAAGACCTGGCCGGTCGTGACGTGGTTGCTCGCTCGATGGTTAAAGAAATCATCGCCGGCAACGGTTGCGGTCCGAATGGCGACCACGTAATGCTCAAACTCGACCACCTGGGCGAGGAAGTGCTGCACAGCCGTCTGCCAGGCATCTGCGAACTGTCGAAGACTTTCGCTCACGTTGACCCGGTGGTTGCTCCTGTTCCGGTTGTTCCAACCTGCCACTACATGATGGGCGGCGTTGCCACCAACATTCACGGTCAGGCGATCACCCAGAACGCCGAAGGCGTGGATCAGATCATTCCTGGTCTGTTCGCCGTAGGTGAAGTGGCTTGCGTATCGGTGCACGGTGCCAACCGTCTGGGCGGTAACTCGCTGCTCGATCTGGTGGTATTCGGCCGCGCTGCCGGCCTGCACCTGGAGAAGGCGCTGACCGACGGTATCGAATACGACGACGCGACCGAAGCCGACATCGAAGCTGCGCTGTCGCGTCTGAACGCGCTGAATGGCCGTACCGATGGCGAAGACGTGGCTACCCTGCGTCGCGAGCTGCAAAGCTGCATGCAGAACTACTTCGGTGTGTTCCGTACCGGCGAATACATGCAGAAGGGTATTGCCCAGCTGGCCGATCTGCGCAAGCGCATCGCCAACGTGAAGATCAACGATAAGTCGCAGGCGTTCAACACCGCACGTATCGAAGCTCTCGAGCTGCAAAACCTGCTGGAAGTGGCTGAAGCTACCGCCATCGCTGCCGAAGTACGTAAAGAGTCCCGCGGCGCCCACGCCCGTGAAGACTTCGAAGATCGTGACGACGAAAACTGGCTGTGCCACACCCTGTACTTCCCGGGTGACAAGCGCGTCACCAAGCGTGCCGTGAACTTCTCGCCGAAGACTGTTCCGACTTTCGAACCTAAAGTCCGGACTTATTAAGGGTGACCGCCATGTTGCAAGTCAGTGTTTATCGCTACAACCCTGATCAGGACGCTGCGCCGTTCATGCAGGAATTCCAGGTCGATACCGGTGGTAAAGACCTGATGGTGCTGGACGTGCTGGCCCTGATCAAAGAGCAGGACGAGGGTTTCTCCTATCGTCGCTCTTGCCGTGAAGGCGTCTGCGGCTCCGACGGCATGAACATCAACGGCAAGAACGGTCTGGCGTGCATCACGCCGCTGTCCGCTGTCGTAAAAGGCAACAAGTTGATCGTTCGTCCGCTGCCAGGTTTGCCGGTTATCCGTGACCTGGTCGTCGATATGAGCATCTTCTACAAGCAATACGAGAAGGTTAAGCCTTACCTGCAGAACGACACGCCGGCTCCGGCCATCGAGCGTCTGCAGTCCCCTGAAGAGCGTGAAAAGCTCGACGGTCTGTACGAGTGCATCCTGTGCGCCTGCTGCTCGACCTCGTGCCCGTCCTTCTGGTGGAACCCGGACAAGTTCCTGGGTCCAGCTGCTCTGCTGCAAGCGTACCGCTTCCTGGCAGATAGCCGTGACACCAAGACGTCCGAGCGTCTGGCTTCACTCGATGACCCGTTCAGCGTCTTCCGCTGCCGGGGCATCATGAACTGCGTCAACGTATGTCCGAAAGGCCTGAACCCGACTAAGGCCATCGGTCACATCCGTAACATGCTGCTTTCGAGCGGCGTGTGATTCAGCTGCTGTAACCGTAGGACCGCTGTACCGAAGAGGCTGTGGCGCGGGCTTCAACCCGCGTCATGGCTATAACCAGAGCAGTAGCCACAAGCTGCAGCTCTTATTTTGAAGAAATGAGACAAGCAGGGGCATCCGGGCTGGTACCCGGACTATCAGCGTGATCCTAAGTGGCTTGTTTTGGTCGCTGCATTCGGACTTCTGCAAGTTTGCTCGGTATTGACGCCGATGGTGTTCCCCTAACCGAGGGTGACCAAGCATGCAAGAAAGCGTGATGCAGCGCATGTGGAACAGCGCCTACCTTTCAGGTGGAAACGCTGCCTATGTGGAAGAGCTTTATGAGCTCTACCTGCACGACCCTAACGCTGTGCCAGAAGAGTGGCGCACCTACTTTCAGAAGTTGCCTGCCGACGGCAACTCTGCCACTGATGTTTCGCACTCCACAATTCGCGATCATTTCGTGCTGCTGGCAAAGAACCAGCGCCGCGCCCAGCCGGTTTCCGCCGGTAGCGTGAGCAGTGAGCACGAGAAGAAGCAAGTTGAAGTGCTGCGATTGATCCAGGCCTACCGTATGCGTGGCCACCAGGCAGCCCAGCTTGACCCGCTGGGGCTGTGGCAGCGTCCTGCACCTGCAGACCTGTCGATCAATCATTACGGCTTGACCAATGCCGATCTTGATACGACCTTCCGTGCCGGCGACCTGTTCATCGGCAAAGAGGAAGCGAGCCTACGCGAAATTCACGAAGCGTTGCAGCAGACATATTGCCGCACCATCGGCGCTGAATTTACGCACATCACCGATTCCGAGCAGCGCCAGTGGTTCCAGCAGCGTCTGGAAAGCGTGCGTGGTCGTCCGACGTACTCCGCTGATATCAAGAGCCACCTGCTCGAGCGCGTGACCGCCGGTGAAGGCCTGGAAAAATACCTGGGCACCAAATACCCGGGTACCAAGCGTTTCGGTCTGGAAGGCGGCGAAAGCCTGATCCCGATGCTCGACGAGCTGATCCAGCGTTCCGGTTCCTACGGCACCAAGGAAGTCGTCATCGGCATGGCCCACCGTGGCCGTCTGAACGTGCTGGTCAACACCTTCGGCAAGAACCCGCGCGAGCTGTTCGACGAGTTCGAAGGCAAGAAGAAGGTCGAGCTGGGTTCCGGTGACGTTAAATACCACCAGGGCTTCTCGTCCAACGTAATGACCACCGGCGGTGAAGTTCACCTGGCCATGGCGTTCAACCCGTCCCACCTGGAAATCGTTTCCCCGGTGGTAGAAGGTTCGGTTCGCGCCCGTCAGGATCGTCGTAACGACCCGACCGGTGAAAAGGTTCTGCCGATCTCCATCCACGGTGACGCTGCATTCGCAGGTCAGGGCGTGGTCATGGAAACCTTCCAGATGTCGCAGACCCGCGGTTTCAAGACCGGCGGTACCGTGCACATCGTGATCAACAACCAGGTCGGTTTCACCATCAGCAACCCGCTGGACTCGCGTTCCACCGAGTACGCCACCGACGTTGCGAAGATGATCCAGGCGCCGATCCTCCATGTGAATGGTGATGATCCGGAAGCCGTGCTGTTCGTGACCCAGATGGCCATCGACTACCGCATGCAGTTCAAGCGTGACGTGGTGATCGACCTGGTCTGCTACCGTCGTCGCGGCCACAACGAGGCCGACGAGCCAAGCGGCACTCAGCCGCTGATGTATCAGCAGATCACCAAGCAGCGCACCACCCGTGAGCTGTACGCTGATCGTCTGACTCAGGCCGGTGTACTGGACGCTGAACGTGTTCAGGCCAAGGTCGACGAGTACCGCAACGCGCTGGACAACGGTCTGCACGTGGTGAAATCGCTGGTCAAAGAGCCGAACAAAGAGCTGTTCGTGGACTGGCGTCCGTATCTGGGCCACGCCTGGACTGCGCGTCACGACACGCGTTTCGATCTGAAGACTCTGCAAGAGCTGTCCGCCAAGCTGCTGGAAATTCCGGAAGGCTTCGTGGTTCAGCGTCAGGTCGCGAAGATCTACGAAGACCGTCAGAAGATGCAAGCCGGCGGCCTGCCGATCAACTGGGGTTACGCCGAAACCATGGCGTACGCGACCCTGGCGTTCGAAGGTCACCCGATCCGCATGACTGGTCAGGACATCGGCCGCGGTACGTTCTCGCACCGTCACGCTGTGCTGCACAACCAGAAAGACGCGGGCACCTACATTCCGCTGCAGAACCTGTACGACGGTCAGCCACGCTTTGACCTGTACGACTCGTTCCTGTCGGAAGAAGCGGTACTGGCTTTCGAATACGGCTACTCGACCACCACGCCAAACGCGCTGGTGATCTGGGAAGCCCAGTTCGGCGACTTCGCCAACGGTGCACAGGTTGTTATCGACCAGTTCATCACCAGCGGCGAGCACAAGTGGGGCCGTCTCTGCGGTCTGACCATGCTGTTGCCGCACGGCTACGAAGGTCAGGGTCCTGAGCACAGCTCGGCACGTCTTGAGCGTTACCTGCAGCTGTGCGCCGAGCACAACATTCAGGTGTGCATGCCGACCACTCCGGCCCAGATCTACCATTTGCTGCGCCGTCAGGTGATTCGCCCGCTGCGCAAACCACTGGTAGTGCTGACGCCGAAGTCGCTGCTGCGCCACAAGCTGGCCATCTCGACGCTGGAAGATCTGGCTGAAGGTTCGTTCCAGACCGTGATCCCGGAAATCGATGCCCTGGACCCGAAAAAGGTCGAGCGCGTTGTTCTGTGTAGCGGCAAGGTCTACTACGACCTGCTGGAAAAACGCCGTGCCGAAGGCCGTGACGATATCGCCATCGTGCGTATCGAGCAGCTGTATCCATTCCCTGAGGACGACTTGAAAGAAGTCCTGGCGCCTTACACCAACGTCAAGCATGCCGTCTGGTGTCAGGAAGAGCCGATGAACCAGGGCGCCTGGTACTGCAGCCAGCACCACTTGCGTCGCAGCATCGGTAACCTCGACAAGTCTCTCGTACTCGAGTACGCGGGCCGTGAGGCTTCTGCTGCCCCAGCTTGTGGTTACGCATCGATGCACGCCGAGCAGCAGGAAAAACTGCTGCAAGACGCGTTTACCGTTTAATGCCTTCGCGCACCTGAAACCGAATTTAAGGAACCACAGATAATGGCTATCGAGATCAAAGCCCCCACTTTCCCGGAATCGGTTGCCGATGGCACCGTTGCCACCTGGCACAAAAAACCGGGCGACGCCGTCAAGCGTGACGACCTGATCGTCGACATCGAAACTGACAAAGTCGTATTGGAAGTTCTGGCTACCGCCGACGGCGTGCTGGGCGCAATCGTCAAGAACGAAGGCGACACCGTTCTGTCTGACGAAGTCCTGGGCTCCATCGAAGCGGGCGGCGCTGCTGCCGCTCCAGCCGCCGCTGCTGCTCCGGCCGCTGCTGCCGCTGCCCCGGCTGCTGCCGAAGGCGAAGACGATCCTGTTGCTGCTCCGGCTGCGCGCAAGCTGGCTGAAGAAAACGGCATCAACATCGCTTCCGTTGCCGGCACCGGCAAAGGCGGTCGTGTGACCAAGGAAGACGTGGTGGCTGCTGTTGCCGCGAAGAAAGCCGCTCCGGCTGCCGCTCCTGCAAAAGCGGCTGCTCCAGCCGCTGCTGCTCCGGTATTCGCTGCCGGTGACCGCGTTGAAAAACGCGTACCGATGACCCGTCTGCGCGCCAAGGTTGCCGAGCGTCTGGTTGAAGCTCAGTCGAACATGGCGATGCTGACCACTTTCAACGAAGTCGACATGACCGAAGTCATGGCCCTGCGTTCGAAGTACAAGGATCTGTTCGAGAAGTCCCACAACGGCGTACGCCTGGGCTTCATGTCGTTCTTCGTCAAGGCGGCCACCGAAGCGCTGAAACGCTTCCCGGCGGTCAACGCTTCGATCGACGGCGCGGACATCGTTTACCACGGCTACGCCGACATCGGTGTTGCCGTTTCCAGCGACCGTGGTCTGGTAGTACCGGTTCTGCGTAACGCCGAGCTGATGAGCCTGGCTGAAATCGAAGGCGGCATCGCCACTTTCGGCAAGAAAGCCCGTGACGGCAAACTGTCGATGGAAGAGATGACCGGCGGTACCTTCACCATCACCAACGGTGGTACCTTCGGTTCGATGATGTCGACCCCGATCGTCAACCCACCGCAGGCAGCGATTCTGGGCATGCACAACATCATCCAGCGTCCTATGGCCATCAACGGTCAGGTCGTGATCCGTCCGATGATGTACCTGGCACTGTCCTACGATCACCGTCTGATCGATGGCAAAGAAGCTGTGACCTTCCTGGTGACCATCAAGAACCTGCTGGAAGATCCGGCTCGTCTGTTGCTGGATATCTGATAGAAGCAGCTGCGAGCTTCAAGTTTCAAGCTGCAAGAAAAGGCAGCTTGGCTTGGAGCGCGCGGCTTGAAGCTTTTCGCTAAAGAGGATTTTTTGAATGTCGCAGAAATTTGACGTAGTAGTGATCGGTGCCGGCCCTGGCGGCTATGTAGCTGCCATCAAGGCCGCGCAGTTGGGTCTCACCACTGCCTGCATCGAGAAGTACACCGACGCTGAAGGCAAGCAAGCCCTCGGCGGTACTTGCCTGAACGTCGGCTGCATTCCGTCCAAGGCGCTGCTGGACAGCTCCTGGAAGTACAAGGAAGCCAAAGAGAGCTTCAACGTTCACGGTATCTCGACCGGCGAAGTCAAAATGGACGTCGCTGCGATGGTTGGCCGCAAGGCTGGCATCGTCAAGAACCTGACCGGCGGCGTTGCCACCCTGTTCAAGGCCAACGGCGTTACTTCGATCCAGGGCCACGGCAAACTGCTGGCAGGCAAGAAAGTCGAAGTCACCAAGCCGGACGGCTCGGTTGAAGTCATCGAAGCTGAAAACGTCATCCTGGCTCCAGGTTCGCGTCCGATCGACATTCCACCGGCTCCGGTCGATCAGAACGTCATCGTCGATTCGACTGGCGCGCTGGAATTCCAGTCCGTACCCAAGCGTCTGGGCGTGATCGGCGCTGGCGTGATCGGTCTGGAACTGGGTTCGGTCTGGTCGCGTCTGGGTGCAGAAGTGACTGTCCTGGAAGCCCTGGACACTTTCCTGATGGCAGCTGACACCGCTGTTTCCAAGGAAGCGCTGAAAACCCTGACCAAACAGGGTCTGGACATCAAGCTGGGCGCTCGCGTAACCGGTTCGAAAGTGAATGGCGACGAAGTCGTTGTGAACTACACCGATGCCAACGGCGAACAGACCATCACTTTCGACAAGCTGATCGTAGCCGTTGGTCGCCGTCCGGTGACCACTGATCTGCTGGCTGCCGACAGCGGCGTGACCCTGGACGAGCGCGGTTTCGTGCACGTTGACGATCACTGCGCCACCACCGTACCGGGCGTCTACGCCATTGGTGACGTGGTTCGCGGCATGATGCTGGCTCACAAAGCCTCGGAAGAGGGCATCATGGTTGTCGAGCGCATCAAGGGTCACAAAGCCCAGATGAACTATGACCTGATCCCTTCGGTTATTTATACTCACCCGGAAATCGCGTGGGTTGGCAAAACCGAGCAGGCCTTGAAAGCCGAAGGCGTTGAAGTTAACGTCGGCACCTTCCCGTTCGCCGCTTCCGGCCGTGCCATGGCCGCCAACGATACCGGTGGTTTCGTCAAGGTCATC
Organism: Pseudomonas serboccidentalis; assembly: GCF_028830055.1. NCBI lineage: Bacteria > Pseudomonadati > Pseudomonadota > Gammaproteobacteria > Pseudomonadales > Pseudomonadaceae > Pseudomonas > Pseudomonas serboccidentalis. Next base: position 4,099,541 of record NZ_CP101655.1, on the reverse strand, counting down.
GCGGATGCCAAGACTGACCGCGTATTGGGCGTGCACGTGATTGGCCCGAGCGCTGCAGAACTGGTTCAGCAGGGCGCGATCGGTATGGAATTCGGCACCAGCGCTGAAGACCTGGGCATGATGGTTTTCTCCCATCCGACCCTGTCTGAAGCCTTGCACGAAGCTGCTCTGGCTGTGAATGGCGGCGCCATCCACATTGCCAACCGCAAGAAGCGTTAAGACATAATAAGAAACCACGGCGGTAACGGCCCGTCGTGAGCCTTGCGAGCAAGTCTCACCGCGGAATGTCCGCTGGACGCAGTCTTGCGTAGCTGCACCGGGTACCCGGAAAGGCTACGCAAGCAGCAGTCACAGGTGGCGCGGCACTCATCAAGAGCGCAGCGCCGAATGCGCAGTACCTAACGAAGACGGTAAAAAGCATGAATCTTCACGAGTATCAGGGTAAGCAGCTGTTCGCTGAATACGGCCTGCCAGTTTCCACTGGTTACGCAGTAGACACCCCGGAAGCAGCAGCAGAAGCTTGCGACAAAATCGGCGGCAGCGAGTGGGTTGTCAAAGCCCAGGTCCACGCCGGTGGTCGCGGTAAAGCGGGCGGCGTCAAGCTGGTTCGCAACAAAGAAGACGCCAAGGCCTTCGCACAGCAGTGGCTGGGCAAGCGTCTGGTGACTTACCAGACTGACGCCAATGGTCAGCCAGTCACCAAGATCCTGGTTGAATCGTGCACTGATATCGCTAAAGAGCTGTACCTGGGCGCTGTCGTTGACCGTTCGAGCCGTCGCATCGTGTTCATGGCTTCCACCGAAGGTGGCGTGGACATCGAGAAAATCGCTCACGACACTCCAGAAAAAATTCTGAAAGCCACTATCGATCCACTGGTTGGCGCTCAGCCATTCCAGGGTCGCGAGCTGGCGTTCCAACTGGGTCTGGAAGGCAAGCAAGTTGCCCAGTTCGCCAAGATCTTCGTAGGTCTGGCCAAACTGTTCCAGGATCACGATCTGGCCCTGCTGGAAGTGAACCCGCTGGTGATCAAGGCTGACGGCGATCTGCACTGCCTGGACGCCAAGATCAACATCGACGCCAACGCCATGTACCGTCAGCCTAAGCTGAAGACTTTCCACGATCCGTCGCAAGACGATCCGCGTGAAGCGCACGCTGCCAAGTTCGAACTGAACTACGTAGCCCTGGAAGGCAACATCGGCTGCATGGTCAACGGTGCCGGTCTGGCCATGGGTACCATGGACATCGTCAACCTGCACGGCGGCAAGCCAGCCAACTTCCTCGACGTAGGCGGTGGTGCAACCAAGGAACGCGTAACTGAAGCGTTCAAGATCATCCTGTCCGACACCAACGTCGCTGCAGTACTGGTCAACATCTTCGGCGGCATCGTTCGCTGCGACATGATTGCCGAAGGCATCATCGGCGCCGTGAAAGAAGTCGGCGTGAAAATCCCGGTTGTTGTTCGCCTTGAAGGCAACAACGCTGAGCTGGGCGCTAAAGTACTGGCAGAAAGCGGTTTGAACATCATCGCTGCTACCAGCCTGACCGACGCTGCTCAACAAGTTGTCAAAGCTGCGGAGGGCAAATAATGAGCGTCCTGATCAATAAAGACACCAAAGTTATCTGCCAGGGTATTACCGGTTCGCAAGGTAGTTTCCACACCCAGCAAGCCATCGAATACGGCACCAAGATGGTGGGTGGCGTAACTCCGGGCAAAGGCGGCACCGAGCACCTGGGTCTGCCAGTGTTCAACACCGTTAAAGACGCAGTAGCGGCCACTGGCGCTACCGCCAGCGTGATCTACGTTCCGGCTCCTTTCTGCAAGGACTCGATCCTGGAAGCGGCATTCGGCGGCATCAAGCTGATCGTTTGCATCACCGAAGGCATTCCTACCCTGGATATGCTGGACGCTAAAGTTAAGTGCGACGAGCTGGGCGTAGTCCTGATCGGCCCTAACTGCCCAGGCGTGATCACCCCAGGCGAATGCAAGATCGGCATCATGCCAGGTCACATTCACTTGCCAGGCAAGGTCGGTATCGTTTCGCGTTCCGGCACCCTGACCTACGAAGCTGTGAAGCAGACCACTGACGCCGGTTTCGGTCAGTCGACTTGCGTCGGCATCGGTGGTGACCCGATCCCGGGTTCGAACTTCATCGATATCCTGAAGCTGTTCCAGGAAGACCCGAAGACCGAAGCGATCGTGATGATTGGTGAGATCGGCGGTTCGGCTGAAGAAGAAGCGGCTGCCTACATCAAGGCACACGTGACCAAGCCGGTTGTTTCCTACATCGCTGGTGTGACTGCTCCTCCGGGCAAGCGCATGGGCCATGCTGGCGCAATCATCTCTGGCGGCAAAGGCACTGCAGACGAGAAATTCGCTGCTCTGCAAGACGCAGGCGTGAAAACCGTGCGTTCGCTGGCAGACATCGGCAAGGCCCTGGCCGAGCTGACTGGTTGGGCTGTCAAGTAAGCCTCGTGCTTGACTGACGCTTTACCAGGCAAAGGCCACCTTCGGGTGGCCTTTGTCGTTTCTGAAGATCAAAAGATCGCAGCCTTCGGCAGTTCCTACAGATAACCCGATGTAGGAGCTGCCGAAGGCTGCGATCTTTTGATCTTTGCTTTCTTTATGAAATTTAAATACGTAAACGCGACACGGAAACGTCGCGTATCGGATAGTTCGCCCTCAAACAGTGCGTTTGTCAGACAAATTCGTTAGGCTAGCAGCCATTTTTGCGTCTGCCGCCCACAAGGCATGCAACGCGCCAAACGGGTCAGTCTTATACGGACTGACAGCATTTCCCTAACCCCACAGGGAAATCCCCCTCTAAATTCCGATTCAGTAGTGTGGTATTTCCTTAATGAAAGTTTTGAAAGGTCAGGACATCCTGGCACTTGGTTTTATGACATTCGCCCTGTTCGTCGGGGCCGGCAACATCATCTTCCCGCCTATCGTCGGCCTGCAGTCCGGACCTAACGTCTGGATGGCGGCGCTGGGCTTTCTGATCACCGCGGTGGGTCTGCCGGTGATCACCGTCGTTGCCCTGGCCAAGGTCGGCGGCGCGATGGACACGCTGAGCAGCCCGATCGGCAAGATCGCCGGTGGTGTACTCGCTGCAGCCTGCTACCTGGCAGTCGGCCCGTTGTTCGCCACTCCGCGGACCGCGACCGTGTCGTTCGAAGTAGGTTTGGCGCCGCTGACCGGCGAAAGCCCGCTGGCGCTGTTCCTCTACAGCTCGGTGTACTTCCTGCTGGTGTTCTTCATCTCGCTGTACCCGGGCCGCCTGCTCGATACCGTCGGGCGTTTCCTCGCGCCGCTGAAGATCATCGCCCTGGCTGTGCTCGGCATTGCCGCGTTCGCCTTGCCAGCGGGTGATATCGGTCAGGCAACGCCTGAATACGTCGCGGCACCGTTCTCCCAGGGTTTCATCAATGGTTACCTGACCATGGATACCCTTGGCGCTCTGGTGTTTGGCATCGTCATCGTCAACGCAATCCGCTCCCGTGGCGTCGACTCACCTGCGCTGATCACCCGTTACGCGATCATCGCCGGCCTCATCGCCGGTGTCGGTCTGGCGCTGGTGTACATCAGCTTGTTCCGCCTCGGTTCCGGCAGCCATGAAGTCGCGGCCGGTGCCACCAACGGCGCGGCGGTGCTGCACGCTTATGTGCAACACACCTTCGGTTCGCTGGGCAGTGGTTTTCTGGCGGTGCTGATCTCGCTGGCGTGCCTGGTGACGGCGGTCGGTCTGACCTGTGCCTGCGCTGAATACTTCAGCCGCGTGCTGCCACTGTCCTACAAGACCCTGGTGATCATTCTGGCGGCGTTCTCGCTGCTGGTGTCGAACCTGGGCCTGACCAAGCTGATCGCCTTCTCGATCCCGGTGCTGACCGCGATCTACCCGCCGTGCATCGTGTTGGTCGGCCTGAGCTTCTGCAAAGACTTCTGGCATGAACACGGCCGCATCATCGGCCCGGTGATGCTGGTGTCCTTCGTGTTCGGCACCATCGACGCCCTCAAGGGCGCCGGCCTGGCCGACTGGATGCCGTCGCAGCTGTCCCACCTGCCGCTGAGCGAGCAGGGCCTGGCGTGGCTGGTGCCATGCGTCATGACCCTGGTGGTCGCGGTGATCTGCGATCGCCTGCTGGGCAAGCGCAGCGAAGCGGTAGCGTAACGTTCACCGAGCCGCCACAAGCGGGTCTTGAGTGATTAAACAGAAATGCCCCGTATCAATCGATACGGGGCATTTTTTATGCGCGTCAGGCAGTGTCTTTTTCCCTGAGCTAACGTCGAAGCACTGCACAGATTTTATGTAGGCGTGAGCCTGCTCCCACAGGTTTCCGATTTACCGCCCGTCATCACAAGGAATTGCATGTCGTTCATCCAAGCCAACCTGATCCACCTGCTGGCCGCGCTCTGGTTTGTCATCTGCTGGGGCGGCTACACACGTTATGCGTCGTGGAAGGCCCGCGACACCGCGTGTCTGGCCAGTGTGCTGCACCTGTACCGCGAAGACTGGATGCGCCGCATGCTGCTGCGCGACAACCGCATCGCCGATGCCAGCGTGATCGGCAATCTGGAGCGCAATGCCTCGTTCTTCGCCTCCAGCACCCTGATCATCCTCGCCGGCATTCTGACCGTGCTGGGCGCGTCCGAGCGCGCGGTATCGTTGCTGGCGGATATTCCGATGGTCCAGCAGGCGTCGCAGGGCATGTCGGAGATCAAGTTGCTATGTCTGGCGCTGGTGTTCGTCTATGCGTTCTTCACGTTCAGTTGGTGCATGCGTCAGTACAACTTTGCCGCAGTGCTGGTGGGGTCGGCACCCATGATCGGTGAGCGTCAGGTGTCCGAGCAGGAGCGCAAGGCGTTCGCACTACGGGCGGCGCGGGTGATTTCGATGGCGGCCAACCAGTTCAACTTCGGCCTGCGCTCTTATTACTTCGGCATGAGCATGCTGGCGTGGTTTGTCAGTCCGTGGCTGTTCATGTTGATGAGCGCCGGCGTAGTGCTGGTGTTGTATCGCCGCGAGTTTCACTCCGACGTTCTCGATGTGATGGTCTATACCCCTACAGAGGCGTCGTTGCCCGAAGCGAATAAAGAGGCCGCTTGATGAGTATTCCGTTCTGGTGTGTGTTTATCAGTGCATTGTTGATTTACATCGCGCGTATGCCGGTGGGGAAAGCCATGAAAGAGCAGGGGGGGTACAACAACCACCTGCCACGCCAACAACAGGCGCAACTCACCGGTTATGGCGCGCGGGCGCTGGCGGCGCACCAGAACAGCATTGAAGCATTCATCCTGTTTGCCGTGGGCGTGCTGATGGCGCACACCACGCAGACACAAGGCTGGTTGATCGATGCCTTGGCGATCATCTTTGTGATCGCGCGGATTCTCTACTTGTGGTTCTACCTGGCCGATAAGCCAACGCTGCGCAGTCTGGCGTGGCTGGTCGGCCTTATCTGTTCTTTGTTGCTGATGATTAGTCCGACTTTTAGAACTGTGTTGCTGTAAAAGCAGCCTCTAAGCCGGTACTGGCAAAAATCCCGGGCAAAAGAAAACCCGCACTTGGCGGGTTTTCTTTTTCTGCATCAAGTCGCAATTATTGCTTCTTGGCAGCTTCGTCTTGTGCTGCAGCGTTCGATTCAGCCTGAGCTTTGGCGGCTTCGGCGTTTTCTTTCGCAGCGTCGTTCACTTTATCCTGAGCTTTGTTCATGTCTTGCTGAGCTTGTTCAGCATGTTGGTTGGCATCTTGAGCTTTGTCCTCGGATTTTTTATCGCAGGCAGCGAGACCGAGGGAAGCGGTCAACATCAAGGCAATAGCTAAAGTCTTACGCATGGGGTGTTTCTCCTTATGGAAAATAACTACTGGCCTTAAGAACTCGGTCGTGAGGGTTAAGTTCCTCATTTCTTTCAGATATATAAGTTTGTTTTGCAGCGGAACTTTTGCGCTATTTCCTACTACTGGCAAAAGGCTCCATCGAGAGTAATTATCAAATGGCTGAAAACCCCGTTTTTGAGCGCGCGACGCGATTTCTCTCAGCCTTGCGCCACTGTCAGGTCCTTGGTTTGAAGGTGCACAGCGCCTCCAGCGAAGGGCTCACCGTTATTCTGCCGTACAGCCCAAAAATCGTTGGTAATCCGCAGACCGGAGTGATTCATGGTGGCGCCATCACTTCGTTGATGGACACCGCCTGTGGCATGTCGACGTTGTGCGTGCTGCCGGAGTTCGAAGTCTGCCCGACCCTCGATTTGCGCATCGACTATATGCACGCGGCCGAACCGCACAAGGATGTCTACGGTTTCGCCCAGTGCTATCGGGTCACTACCGATGTGATCTTCGCCCGCGGCTTTGCCTATCAGGATGATCCCGAAAAACCCATTGCCCATGTTGTTGGCACCTTCATGCGCATGGGCAAGGGGCTCAAGGGCACCCAAGGCTTTGGCGGCAAAATAAAAGGAGAGGGGCAGTGAATGACGACCTGAAACAACAACTGCACACCGCTCACGTTCAGGGTGATTACGCGCCGTTACTGAAACTGATCCCGTACGCCGGGCTGATTGGCGTCGAATGCTCGCGGGTGGGCGACGAATTGCTGTTCAAGCTACCGGCGAACAAGGACAACATTGGTAACCCTTTATTGCCGGCAATCCACGGCGGGGTGATTGCCGGGTTCATGGAGCTGGCGGCCGCGTTGCATTTGCTGATCTTCACCGGTGCGCCCGGAGTGCCGAAGATCATCGACTTTTCCCTCGATTACCTGCGTGCCGGACAGTTTCGCGACACCTGGGCCAAGTGTCAGGTCTGTCGCCAGGGGCGGCGGGTGGCGAACGTCGCTGTCACCGCCTGGCAAAGCACCGAGAGCGAGCCGATTGCTACCGCCCGTGCGCACTTCAAAATCGATGAGCCCTTGAAATCCTGAACGCTGCCCCCAACTCAGTGAACAACCCGCCGCCGACCATTTGGGTCGCGGCCAATGCCATCTGATTGGAGTTTGATGACCATGAGTGTGGAAACTCAAAAGGAAACCCTGGGCTTCCAGACCGAGGTAAAGCAGCTGCTGCACCTCATGATCCATTCGCTGTATTCCAACAAGGAAATTTTCCTTCGCGAATTGATCTCGAACGCCTCTGACGCTGTAGACAAGCTGCGCTTCGAAGCCCTGGCCAAGCCTGAGTTGCTCGAAGGTGGCGCTGAGCTGAAAATCCGTGTGAGCTTCGACAAGGACGCCAAGACCGTCACCCTCGAAGACAACGGTATCGGCATGAACCGTGACGATGTGATTACCCACCTGGGGACCATCGCCAAATCGGGCACCGCCGATTTCATGAAGAATCTCTCGGGCGATCAGAAGAAAGATTCGCACCTGATCGGCCAGTTCGGCGTTGGTTTCTACTCCGCCTTCATCGTTGCCGACAAAGTCGACGTGTACAGCCGTCGTGCCGGCACAGCTGCCAGCGAAGGCGTGCACTGGTCGTCCAAAGGCGAGGGCGAATTCGAAGTCGCCACCGTCGACAAACCAGAGCGCGGTACCCGTATCGTCCTGCACCTGAAATCCGGTGAAGACGAGTTCGCCGACGGCTGGCGTCTGCGCAACATCATCAAGAAGTACTCCGACCACATCGCGCTGCCGATCGAGCTGCCGAAAGAAGTGACCGCTGCCGAAGGCGAAGAGACGCCGGCCGTTGAGTGGGAAACCGTCAACCGCGCCAGTGCCCTGTGGACCCGTCCACGCACTGAAGTGAAGGACGAGGAATACCAGGAGTTCTACAAGCACATCGCTCACGACTTTGAAAAACCGCTGGCCTGGAGCCACAACAAGGTCGAAGGCAAGCTCGAGTACAGCTCGCTGCTGTACGTGCCGGCCCGTGCACCGTTCGACCTGTACCAGCGTGAAGCGCCGAAAGGCCTGAAGCTGTACGTGCAGCGTGTGTTCGTGATGGATCAGGCCGAGTCGTTCCTGCCGCTGTACCTGCGTTTCATCAAGGGCGTGGTCGATTCCAACGACCTGTCGCTGAACGTGTCGCGGGAAATCCTGCAGAAAGACCCGATCATCGACTCGATGAAAACCGCGCTGACCAAGCGTGTGCTGGACATGCTGGAAAAACTGGCGAAAAACGAGCCTGAACAATACAAGGGCTTCTGGAAAAACTTCGGTCAGGTCATGAAAGAAGGCCCGGCAGAAGATTTCGCCAACAAAGAGAAAATTGCCGGTCTGCTGCGTTTTGCATCGACCAATGGCGACGACGGCGAGCAAGTTGTCGGTCTGGCTGACTACCTGGCGCGCGCCAAGGAAGGTCAGGACAAGATCTACTACCTCACCGGCGAAACCTACGCGCAGGTCAAGAACAGCCCGCATCTGGAAGTCTTCCGCAAGAAAGGCATCGAAGTGCTGCTGCTGACCGACCGCATCGACGAGTGGCTGATGAGCTACCTCAGCGAATTCGACGGCAAGACTTTTGTCGACGTGGCGCGCGGTGACCTCGATCTGGGCAACCTGGACTCGGAAGAGGACAAGAAGGCCGCAGAAGAAGTCGCCAAGTCCAAAGAGGGTCTGGTTGAGCGTTTGAAAACTGCACTGGGCGATTCCGTGGCCGAGGTTCGCGTCTCTCACCGTCTGACCGACTCGCCAGCCATTCTGGCCATCGGCGAACAGGACCTGGGCCTGCAAATGCGCCAGATCCTCGAAGCCAGCGGGCAGAAAGTGCCGGATTCGAAGCCGATCTTCGAGTTCAACCCAAGCCACCCGTTGATCGAGAAACTCGACGGCGAGCAGAGCGAAGAGCGTTTTGGCGACCTGTCGCACATCCTCTTCGACCAGGCAGCCCTGGCGGCTGGCGAAAGCTTGAAAGACCCGGCCGCTTATGTGACCCGTCTGAACAAGCTGCTGGTTGAGCTGTCAGCCTGATCTCGATGTAGAAAAACCCGCTTCGGCGGGTTTTTTCATTCTGGTGTTTAACAAATCAGGAGTCAGAAATGAGCCAAGTCACTGTACGTTCTGTGGTCTATCAGCTTGATGGCCAGCCTTTTGAAGGTCGTCTGGCGTTTGACGCCGAGCACAAGGGCGCACGCCCGGGGCTGCTGATGGCGCCGAACTGGATGGGCGTCAGCGCCGGTGCCGAGGAGATCGCCAAGTCGGTCGCGGCCAAGGGCTACGTGGTGTTGATCGCCGATGTGTACGGCCAGGCGGTGCGTCCGCAGAACGCTGATCAGGCCGGTGCCGCGATGATGCCGCTGAAGAACGACCGTGCATTGCTGCGCAAGCGCATGCAGGCGGCATTCGAACAACTGCAGAAGCAGGGCGAGGCGGCGGTCGATACCTCGAAACTGGCGGTGTTCGGTTTCTGCTTCGGTGGTTGCTGTGCACTGGATCTGGCCCGCACTGGCGCGCCGGTGAAGGCGGCGGTGTCGTTCCACGGCACGCTGGATTCACCGAATCCGGCGGACGCGAAGAACATCAAAGGCTCGGTGCTGGCGCTGCATGGCGCTGCCGATCCGCTGGTACCGAAGGAACAGTTGCCGGCATTTGAAGATGAGATGAACGCGGCGGGCGTGGATTGGCAGTTGTTCAGCTACGGCGGCGCGGTGCATTCGTTTACCGATCCGCACGCCAATGTGCCGGGCAAGATGATGTACGACGCGAAGACCGCCGGGCGCGCATTCAAGTCGATGCATGATTTGCTGGATGAAGTGTTCAAGGGCTGATTGCCCTAAGATCAAAAGATCGCAGCCTGCGGCAGCTCCTACATAGATCTGGTGCAGGCGCTGCTGCAGGCTGCGATCTTTCGCTTTTAACGGCTTACCGGCAATTCAATCCGCTCAACTTCCCCCGGCACCGTCGGCCAATCCCCGGCCGCCCATTTGCGCCGCGCTTCATCAATCGCCGCCGGATCGCTCGCGACAAAATTCCAGTTGATCCGCCGTGGCCCGTCCAGCGCTGCGCCGCCAAACACCACCGCGTGCACATCACTTTCGGCAAACAGGCTCATCTCCTCACCGGTCGGCAACACCGCCAGCGCATGGGGTTCGAGGGTTTCGCCATTCAACTGCACATCCCCGCTCAGCACATACACCGCTCGCTCTTCATGTTCGGCGGGAATCAGCAACGTGGTCGCCGTCTGCATCTTCACTTCGGCGTAAAGCGTCGGAGAAAGCACCTGCACCGGCGATTCCAGGCAAAAGCCTGACCCGGCAATCATCCGAATCTGCACGCCAAGGTTATCGCTGAGCGGCAGGGTTGCCGCCGGGTGATGGCTGTAATGTCCCGGACCTTGCTCGTGCTCCTTGGGCGAAGCCAGCCAGATCTGCAAACCGTGCAGGGTGAAGCTTTGCTCCCACAGCGGTTCGGGCGTGCGCTCGACGTGAGCAATGGCGCTGCCGGCGGTCATCCAGCTGACATCACCGGCGCTGACCACTTGATCGGAGCCGAGACTGTCCTTGTGCTGGATCTGCCCTTCGAACAGGTAGGTGAGGGTCGACAGACCAATGTGCGGATGCTGTCGGATGTTCATGCCTTTGCCCGTCGGATAAACCGTCTCGAGCATGTGGTCGAAAAACACGAAAGGCCCGACGCTGCGGCATTTGGCCGACGGCAACGGGCGCAGGATCGGCTGGCCTTCGACGTCTTCGGCGCGTGGGCGGATGATCAGGGGTGGCGTGTCCATGGTGCATTCCAGGCTGAGCGGGTGATGCCAGAAGCATAACCCGCCGCTGGCACGAGAGGGATTACTGGCTGTCGAAGCCTTGTGGCGCGTGGGTTTCGATGCTGACGTCGGTGGTGGTCATCAGTTTGTGGATCGGGCAGCGATCGGCCACCCGCAGCAACTCTTCGCGCTGCGCGTCAGTCAGCACGCCTTTGAGCGTGAGGGTGACGTGCAACACGTATTTGCCTTTTTGCTCTTCGCTGTTGTCGCGTTTGACCTCGACACCTACACCGGTCAGCGGGATGTCTTTCTTCTTGGCGTACATCTTCAGGGTCAGGGCTTTGCAGGCGCCGAGGGCAGCGTCGAAGTAGTCGTGCGGCTCCGGGGCGGTGCCTTCGCCGCCGGCAGACTTCGGCACGTCGGCAAACAATTCGTGGTCATCGATCTTTACGGTGTGACGAAAACCCTCGGCGGAGACGGTGTTGACGGTAACAGTCATGGCAACCTCACTGGCAGTAGGAAAAGTCGTGCGATCAAAAAAGACCTTGCAGTTATAGAGCATTCCCACAAGCACGCGTTCCACTTTCCTGCAGGATGAACCGTTGTTGTCGGCTCAGGGTCTAGGCTATGCCTACCTGCCGGAGATTACTTGTGTCCTTGTTTCGTTTGAGTCTTGCCTGCCTGCTGGCATTTGCCGGCGCCGCCAGTGCCCGCGATTACGCCTACAGCGATGCGCACCTGCACTACGTGGATTTCTTCCAGGAAACTGCCGGCATGACGAAATTGCTGGCAGCGATGAAGGATAATTCCATCGATCACGTGATGATTTCCGGGATTCCGGTGGCGAAGAAATGGCACGAAGACGAACCCAAGCGTCCGCGCTATTACGCCGGCGATGACGCTGATGCCTATTGGTACAGCGCCACCGACATGATCGTCGCCGATGCCGTGCAAAAACTGACCCCGGAGCAGCGTCAGCACTTTCACCCGTTTCTGTCTGGGTTCAACCCCAACGACAAGAACTCCGCTGCGCATATCCAACGCTTGCTTGATCTGTATCCGGGGTTGTGGCAGGGCATCGGCGAAGTGTTCACCCGCCATGATGACCTGACGGCGCTGACTGCCGGCGATACACCGCGGGCCAACAACGAGGCGATGACACGCATCTATCACCTGGCGGCGGAACACGATCTGCCGGTGATGCTGCATTCCAACATCACCTCCAAGCGTGAGAAAAATCCGCTGTACCTGAAGGAAGTCGAAGAACCGCTGCGTAATCATCCGCACACCCGGTTCATCTGGGCTCATGCTGGCACCAGTGCGGAGATTCATCGGCACCAGACGCAGTTGAAGTTCCTTCTGCCCACCGTCAGCCGGTTGCTTGAGGCGTATCCGAATCTGTTCATCGATTTGTCGTGGAGCATGCTCACGCCGTATCTGCTGGATGAGCAGGGCAAACCCCGTCGGGAGTGGCTGGCATTGGTGGAGAAATACCCCGAGCGCTTCATGCTCGGCTCGGATGTTGTAGGCCGATTCAACAAACTCGGAAAGGAAATGCACAGCTTCACGCCATTCCTTGATGCCTTGCCCGAGGACGTCGCGCGCAAAGTCGCCCGGGACAACTTCCTGGCGATATTGCCGCGAACGGCGCCCAAGTCCGGGAAAACCTCGCTGAATCGTTAATTCCGAGGGTTGGAAGTATCAAGGCCTTTTGATATCACGTTTTGGTCTTACGCAAATCGGCGCCGGGCCGATACCTTCTAGAGCAACCAGCTGCAGGGTTGATGCAGCGCTTTTGGAAGGAGCCAGAGTAATGAGTATCCGTAGTCTCAATATCGCACCGCGTGCCGGCCTGGGTTTTGGGGTGCTGGCGCTGATGGTGTTTGCCTTGGGGGCGTTCGCCCTGCTGCAAATGTCGAACATGCGCGCGCAGTCTGATGAGGTCGACAACAACTGGCTGCCGAGCGTGATGGCGGTCGGCGAGATGAGTCAGGACATGCTGCGCCTGCGGGCGCTGACCATGCGCCTGCTGCTCAATCGCGACGCGCAGGCGCTGGAGCAGAATGTCACCAAGCTCAACGAGCTGCGCGGCGTATTGAGCGAAGCCCAGCAACGCTATGACGTGTTGATCGTGTTGCCCGAGGAGCGCAACTTGTTCGATCGCTTCAAGGTTGCCGAACACAAGTATCTGGAGTTTCAGGCGCAGGTCATGCAGCTGTCCGCGCAGAATCGGGTGGAGGAGGCGGCGGCGATTCTCAACAACCAGATGAGCCCGTTGGCGGATGAGATCGCCGTCACCCTGCGCGACCTGGTCCAACTGAACAAGCACAACGCCAACCTCGCGACCGAAGCGGCACGGTTGGTGTTCATCAATTCGCGGGTTTGGGTCGGGGTCATGATCGGCATCACTGCGCTGATCACCATCGGCCTGGCGCTGCTGCTGACCCGCAGCATCGTCTTGCCCCTGGCGCAATCGTTGGGTGTGGCGCAAGTGGTGGCCGGTGGCGATCTGACGGGCGACATCAGCATTTCCGGCAAGGACGAACCGGCGCGGTTGCTGCAGGCGCTGAAAAGCATGCAGCACAATTTGCGCGACACCATCCGGCAGATTTCCGAGTCGTCCAGCCAGTTGGCGTCGGCCTCGGAGGAGTTGAGTTGCGTTACCGAAGACGCCACGCGCGGGCTGCATCAACAGAGCCTGGAGATCGAGCAAGCCGCCACGGCGGTCAATCAGATGACTGCCGCCGTGGAAGAGGTGGCGAGCAATGCGGTGGCGACGTCCGAGGCGTCGCGCGAGTCTGACCGCATTGCCCAGCATGGGCGCGAGCAGGTCAGACAGACTGTGACTTCAATCCAATCTCTGGCTGAAGATGTCACGTCCAACGCCACGCAGGTGGATGATCTGGCGCAGAAGGTGCACGGCATCAGCAAAGTGCTCGACGTGATTCGATCGATTGCCGAGCAGACCAATCTGTTGGCGCTCAATGCGGCGATCGAGGCGGCGCGAGCCGGGGATGCGGGGCGCGGCTTTGCGGTGGTGGCCGATGAGGTACGGGCGCTGGCGCATCGCACCCAGCAATCGACCCAGGAAATCGAGCAGATGATCGGTGGCATTCGGCAGGGCACCGATTCGGCGGTGAGTTCGATGCAGCAGAGCAGCCTGCGCGCCAATTCGACGCTGGAGCTGGCCAAGGCGGCGGGCGTGGCGCTGGAGGAGATCGCCTCGGCGTTCACCTTGATCAACGAGCGCAACCTGGTGATCGCCAGCGCCTCGGAGGAGCAGGCGGCAGTGGCGCGGGAGGTGGATCGCAACCTGATGAACATCCGCGATCTGGCGATGCAGACGTCTGCCGGGGCGAACCAGACCAGCGCGGCGAGTCAGGAGTTGTCGCGGCTGGCGGTGGATTTGAACAGTATGGTGGCGAAGTTTTCGGTCTGAAGATATCGCTGTAGGAGCTGCGGCACGCTGCGATCTTTTGATCCTTGATCTTAAAGCAGAATCAAAAGATCGCAGCGTGCCGCAGCGCCTACAGGGGGTTGTGATGTGGGAGAAACGTCAGGCACAAAAAAGCCCCGCATTGGCGGGGCTCTTCTTTGTAACGGCGAATCAGCTGCCTTTAACGGTTTTACCGTTGACCGTGCCGTCCTGGAGCATGATGTTGTACTCCTTGCCGTCGGTTTCAACCTGTTGCAGGCGGACCAGCAGGTAATCCCAGTCCTTGGCGAACCACAGGACAGTGATGCGCTTGCTTTGCGTCGGATCGCGCACACGCTCGACTTTGATCGCATCGATCTGGCCGGCCTTGGTGTCGACTTTCTCCGACCCCAGTACGCGGAAGTCATAAGTGTCGACTTCACCGTCATCGACCACCTGGTAGCTCATGGTCTTTTTGCCAGCGGCGACGTCATGCTGCAGCGCCAGTTGATAGGTGGACTTGTCGACCATGCCCCGGTTCAGCGGAACCTTGACCGGATCGCCGCGATCAGTACCGGTGACCATCTTGCTGTTCCAGTCGAAGTCCAGATCAGCCTTTTTCGCCTTGCCCAGACCACCGCGTTCGAAGTGGTAGGACTGTGGCAGCAGGGTGTCCTTGTCCAGGGTCAGGGTGCTTTCTTCAGTCAGGCTGGCGATCATCATCGATGCCTTGAAGCTGAGTTTCCAGACGCCGTTGGCTTCCTTGGTCAGGCTGCGTTCGGCGGTGCCGCTCATGGGCAACTGCTTCCAGTCGGCGGTGTAGCTGGCGGAGAACGGTTGAAGGTCTGCCGCCTGCGCGAAGGGCAGGGCGAGCAAGGCGCAAGCGAAGAGCAGGGCGCGACGCATAAAATCTCCTAGTGTCGAATCAAGTGGCCGCTGGCCGCGAGTAACTGGCCGTCCAGTAAAGCACCTTGTTCGCCGAGTGCCAGTCGGCCTTCGGCAAACCAGCGTACAGCCATCGGGTAGATCAGGTGTTCCTGGACATGAACTCGCTGCGCCAGACTGTGCGGCGTGTCGTGCAACTCTACCGGTATTACTGCCTGTACGACCAGTGGTCCACCATCGAGTTCCTCGGTGACGAAGTGCACGGAGCAGCCGTGTTCGGCGTCGCCGGCCTCCAGCGCGCGCTGATGAGTGTGTAACCCTTTGTATTTGGGCAGCAGCGACGGGTGGATGTTGAGCAGGCGACCCTGATAGTGACGCACGAAATCAGCGCTGAGAATGCGCATGAAGCCGGCCAGCACCACGAGTTTCGGTTGGAATTCGTCGATCAGTTCGATCAGGGCAGCATCGAAGGCCTCGCGACCTTCGAAGGCCTTGTGATCCAGCGAGCGGGTGGCAATACCCGCGTCACTGGCGCGTTGCAGGCCGTAGGCGTCGGCGCGGTTGGAAATCACCGCAGCGATGCGGACCGGGCTGTCGCCGGTCCGCGTGCTGTCGATCAGAGCCTGCAAGTTACTGCCGGTGCCGGACAACAGCACCACGACATCACAGGTATTTGGCATTAGTGAGCCTTGAGGTTTTTCAGCTCGACCTGTGCAGCGCCTTCGGCAGCGGCAGCGATCTGGCCGATGACCCAAGGCTGCTCGCCGGCGTCGCGCAGTGTGTTCAGGGCCACTTCGACGTGCTCCTGAGCCACGCAGATCACCATGCCCACGCCGCAGTTCAGCACGCGGTGCATCTCGGTCTCGTCGACGTTGCCTTTCTCTTGCAGCCAGTCGAAGACGGCCGGGCGAGTCCAGCTGGCGACGTCAACCACGGCCTGAGCGCCTTTTGGCAGAACGCGCGGGATGTTGTCGAGCAGGCCGCCACCGGTGATGTGGGCCATGGCTTTGACTGCGCCGGTGTCTTTGATCAGCTTGAGCAGCGGCTTCACGTAGATGCGGGTCGGGGCCATCAGCAGGTCGGTCAGCGGTTTGCCGTCGAGCTGGATGTTTTCGATGTCGGCGCCGGACACTTCGATGATCTTGCGGATCAGCGAGTAGCCGTTGGAGTGTGGGCCGGACGATGGCAGGGCGATCAGGGCGTCACCGGTGGCGACTTTCGAGCCGTCGATGATCTCAGCCTTTTCCACCACGCCGACGCAGAAACCGGCCAGGTCGTAGTCTTCGCCTTCGTACATGCCAGGCATCTCAGCGGTTTCACCGCCTACCAGCGAGCAACCGGACAGTTCGCAGCCGGCGCCGATGCCGGTTACAACCTGGGCAGCGGTGTCGACATTCAGTTTGCCGGTGGCGTAGTAGTCAAGGAAGAACAGTGGCTCTGCGCCGCAAACGACCAGGTCGTTGACGCACATGGCAACCAGGTCGATGCCGATGCTGTCGTGCTTGTTCAGGTTCAGCGCCAGGCGCAGCTTGGTGCCGACGCCGTCGGTGCCGGAAACCAGGACAGGCTGCTTGTAGCCGGCCGGGATTTCGCAGAGGGCGCCGAAACCGCCCAGGCCGCCCATGACTTCCGGGCGCGCAGTGCGCTTGGCGACGCTCTTGATGCGTTCGACCAATGCTTCACCGGCGTCGATGTCTACACCGGCGTCCTTGTAGCTCAGGGAGGGTTGCTTGCTCATGATCCAGGCCTTTAGGGGAGGGGATTCAGGGGTAACGACCGAGTTCAGCGGGAACGCCAAAACCGGTGGGGCGATAGCCTCACGCGAATTTCGGGGTGCCCGGCTGTTGCCGGTCTGCGAAGGCGCGCGATTTTATCAGGCTTGAGGGGCAGCGGCCATCCTCGCGCCGACGGGCAGGGGCATAATCGACTGAAATTTTTTGCAATTGTGCCGGGTGAGTGCCTGTATAAGGTGTGCCGATTAACCGTCTATCGTTATCACTGTGCAAAAACTTACCGCTACCGTGTGAATGTTTTGCGATGGCAGATTGTCACAAGCCTTGCTTAATCGGTTCACGCGGCCTGTTCCAGCCGCTCCTGTCGACGGGAATTTTCCATGCGTTTTTGTAAATTGTTGGTTGTGGGTTGTTTGTCTGTGGTCAGCCTGGCGAGTCATGCCGAAAACCTCAAAGGTCTCTATCAAGTACGCCAGCCGGTCAGCAGCCAGGCACCGGAAGAGCGTGATCGCGCCACTCAGGCGGCACTGGATACGCTGGTGTTGCGTCTGACCGGCGACCCGAAGGCCCCGCAGAATCCGGGGTTGGCGGCGATTCGCAAGGATCCGCAACAGATCATCAGCCAGTTCGGATTCGATGCCGGGCCGCCGGAAGTGCTGAAAGTCGATTTCGACCCGGCCACCACCGAGCAGGCGCTGCGTCGCGCGGGGCTATCGGTGTGGGGGGCGAGCCGGCCGTCGATTCTGAGCTGGTGGCTGAACGATTCGACTGAAGGTTCGAGTCTGGTCGGTGACGGCCAGGGCGCTGCTGCACCGTTGCGTGTGGCGGCCCAGCATCGTGGCTTGCCATTGCGCTTGCCGCTGGCGGATCTGAGTGAGCAACTGGTGGCCACTGCGCCGGTACTGGATGGCACCGACCCAGCGCCGTTGCGCGGTGCTTCGGAGCGTTACGGCGCCGATGCCTTGCTGGCGGTGCATGCGCACGAAGAGGGCGGGCAGTGGCAGGCCAAATGGCATCTGTGGCTGGGCGAACAGAAAGAAGCCGGCAGCGTGCAAGGCGCCGATCAGGCCGCCGTCGCTGATGCGGTGATGCTGGCGGTGGCCGAGCGTCTGGCGCCGAGGTTTGTTGCCAAACCGGGTGCTTCGGGTCAACAGACACTGGAAGTGCGGGGCATGAATCTGGAGCATTACGCCGCGCTGTTGCGGTTACTCGAGCCGTTCGGTGTGCGTCTGCAAAGTGTTGATGGCGATCGCATCGTGTATCGGGTCAGCGGCAGTGCCGATCAGTTACGCGCGCAATTGTCGCTGGCGAAGTTGCAGGAGGTGCCGGCTGAAGTACCGGCGCCGGTGCCTGCGCCACAACCGGCCGTTGCCGGCGCGGCGCCTGTTGCAGCCCCGGCCCCAAGCCCTGTTGCACCGTCGTTGCGGTTTCGCTGGTAAGTCTTTCCTTATATAGAAGAAGCAGGAGTGGTACATGGCCGATACGCGGCGTTGGTTCTGGCTCGGTGGGGTAGTCCTGCTTTGCGCGTTTGTCTGGTTGCTGCATCCGATCCTCACGCCGTTTCTGGTGGCGTTGCTGCTGGCCTATCTGTTCGATCCGTTGGTGGATCGTCTGGAGCGGCTTGGCCTGTCGCGCACCTGGGGCGTGATTGCGGTGTTTGCCTTGTTCACGCTGATCGTCACCACGTTGCTGCTGGTGTTGGTGCCGATGCTCGCCAAGCAGTTGCTGCGTCTGTACGAGCTGGCGCCACAGATGCTCGATTGGC
This sequence comes from Pseudomonas serboccidentalis, assembly GCF_028830055.1. Taxonomy (NCBI): domain Bacteria; kingdom Pseudomonadati; phylum Pseudomonadota; class Gammaproteobacteria; order Pseudomonadales; family Pseudomonadaceae; genus Pseudomonas; species Pseudomonas serboccidentalis. Next base: position 4,081,107 of record NZ_CP101655.1, on the reverse strand, counting down.
TGCAGCACACGGCACTGCCGTGGGCGCAGTCGAAGCTGGGCTTGTCGGACGGCTTCTGGAAGTTCGACAAGGTCAAGGCTGCGATCAGCGAGCACATGGGCCAGACCACAGACATCGTCAGTGTGGTGCTGAGTCAGGCGACGGCTTCAAGCCTGGCGCTGATTGGCTGGCTGGCGAACCTGGTGCTGATTCCCGTGGTGAGCTTTTATCTACTGCGCGACTGGGACGTGATGATGGCCAAGATCCGCAGCCTGTTGCCGCGTGATCGTGAAGAAACCATCGTTTCGCTGGCCGGTGAGTGCCATGAGGTGCTCGGTGCGTTCGTGCGCGGGCAATTGCTGGTCATGCTGGCACTGGGTGTGATCTACGCGGCGGGCCTGATGATCGTGGGTCTGGAGCTGGGGCTGTTGATCGGCCTGATTGCCGGTCTGGCGGCGATCGTGCCGTACATGGGCTTTGTGATCGGAATTGGCGCGGCACTGATTGCCGGGTTGTTCCAGTTCGGTGGCGATCTGTATCCGATGATCGGGATTGTCGCGGTGTTCATGGTGGGGCAGGCACTGGAAGGCATGGTGCTGACACCACTGCTGGTAGGTGACCGGATCGGCCTGCACCCGGTGGCGGTGATTTTCGCGATTCTGGCCGGCGGCGAGCTGTTCGGGTTTACCGGAGTCTTGCTGGCATTGCCGGTGGCGGCGGTGATCATGGTGCTGGTGCGCCATGTGCACGACTTGTACAAGGACTCCGACATTTACAGCGGGGTCGACGAACCCGAGTTGTAACGTCGTCGCGGGCGGCCCGGCATTGCGCCGGGTTGGCCCGTGTTTTGCGGTGGGTTTGTTCAGCGCCGCGTCAGAGAAACTGTCATAAAACCAGCGTGTTAACGCAAACCTTTGATTTTGCTTGGGGTCTGTCGCATTGTGCGCTCAGCTTCACGGGTATAAACTTCGCAAACTTTACACAGAGGCCACTAACGGTTCCTTGAGAACTGTTCAGTCAGCATGAAACCGATTCAGCTGCCCCTAGGTGTGCGTCTGCGTGACGACGCCACCTTCATCAACTACTACCCAGGCGCCAATGCCGCTGCACTCGGCTATGTCGAGCGCCTATGCGAAGCCGACGCCGGCTGGACCGAAAGCCTGATCTACCTGTGGGGCAAGCACGGCGTAGGGCGTACGCATCTGTTGCAGGCCGCTTGCCTGCGTTTTGAACAGATGGGCGAACCGGCGGTGTACCTGCCGCTGGCCGAGTTGATGGATCGCGGCATCGACATTCTCGACAACCTTGAACAGTACGAACTGGTCTGCCTGGATGACTTGCAGGTGATTGCCGGCAAGCCGGACTGGGAAGAGGCGATGTTTCATCTGTTCAACCGTCTGCGTGACAGCGGTCGGCGCTTGCTGATCGCCGCGTCTACTTCGCCACGGGAGCTGCCGGTCAAACTGGCCGACCTTAAATCGCGCCTGACCCTGGCGCTGATCTTCCAGATGCGTCCGCTCTCCGATGAAGACAAACTGCGCGCTCTGCAATTGCGTGCATCGCGTCGCGGTCTGCACCTGACCGACGAAGTCGGGCATTTTATTTTGACCCGCGGCACCCGCAGCATGAGTGCATTGTTCGACCTGCTCGAACAGCTGGATCAGGCCTCGCTGCAGGCGCAGCGCAAGCTGACAATTCCGTTCCTGAAAGAAACCCTCGGTTGGTAGTCAGCCCTTGAAATACGGGGCTTGCAGCCGCCTTTGACATATTTCAGGCGCCAGAAAATCCGCTTTTCCGCACAGTGTGCAGACCGCGTATCGATTCAAATGGGCTTAAGCGCTTAGATGTAAACGAGAAACCGGGAAGTCACAAAAAGATCGATTGAATTTGCAAATGAGGCCGATAGCGGGCATAGTCTCGGCTTCTTTACAACTTCAGCCACGGTCGTGCCCATGCTAAATCGCTTCGCACCCCTCGTGCCTCTCGCACTTGTCACCCTGTTGTTCGGTTGTGCTGCTCATTCTCCAGTTCAAGAGCAGCCTCAACAGGTTAAAAATTCTGCCACTGCCCAGTCTTCCGTTATTTATCAGGAAGAGCTGGCCACCGAAAAAGAACTCGCCGATTTCAACGGCAAGAAGCCTTACGAGCTTCCGGTTCTGGCCGACAGCATCCTCGAACGCGGCATGTCCCTGATCGGTACCCGTTACCGTTTCGGCGGTACCTCTGAGGCCGGTTTCGACTGCAGCGGTTTCATCGGTTACCTGTTCCGCGAAGAAGCCGGCATGAATCTGCCGCGCTCCACCCGCGAAATGATCAACGTGGATGCCCCTCTGGTCTCACGCGGCAACCTTGAGCCAGGTGATCTGCTGTTCTTCGCCACCAATGGTCGTCGCGGTCGTGTGAGTCACGCCGGGATCTACCTGGGTGACAACCAGTTCATTCACTCCAGCAGTCGTCGCAGCGGCGGTGTTCGCATCGACAGCCTGGGTGACAGCTACTGGAGCAAGACCTTCATCGAAGCCAAGCGCGCCCTCGCGATGGCCCCGACCATGGTCACTGCTCGCAAGTAATTCCCCGTTGTCGCCACGTCCGTGGCGACAAAAACGGCCCTCGGCAACGGAGTAGACCTAGACTTTACAAGGTGAAGTTAAAGTCTTACTTGAAGTTTGTCGTATAGCCGCTAGAATCCTGTATCTATATTGATGGCAAACCGCCTGCGTGCTCCGCAGGCGGTTTTGTTTTCTGTCCATCCGGCAGAGAAAGCCGCAGCCAGATCAGGATGTTCTGCTTATGACGATGTCGGCCCGCCTTGCTTTGATCTTCTTCGCAGCGCTGCTCAGCGCCTGCGCCAGTCGTACACCGCCGCCTGCGCCAGTGGTACGGGCCCCGGTGGTGTTCGGACCTTCTCAATCATTCTCGCCCGCGGCTGAAGACGTGTTGTTTCGCGCACTCGGCCTGGTCGGTACGCCTTATCGCTGGGGCGGCAACACGCCAGACTCGGGGTTTGATTGCAGTGGCCTGATCGGTTTCGTCTACCGCGATGCGGCGGGTATCAGCCTGCCGCGCTCGACTCGCGAGATGATCGTGATGCAGGCGCCGAATGTCGGCAAGGAAGGCTTGCAGACCGGTGACCTGATTTTCTTCGCCACCAATGGCGGCTCGCAGGTCAGTCATGCGGGGATCTATGTCGGTGAAGGGCGCTTCGTGCATGCGCCGGCAACTGGCGGCACGGTGAAGCTGGACAGCCTGTCGAAGGCTTATTGGCAGAAAGCGTATCTGAGTGCCAAGCGGGTACTGCAGCCGGAACATCTGGCGCATAACCCGTAATTCAAATTGCTCACAATCCAATGTAGGAGTGAGCCTGCTCGCGATGACAGTGTCACATTCAACATCAATGTTGATTGATCGACCGTCATCGCGAGCAGGCTCACTCCTACAGTTGTTTAGGGGCAGGCAAAAGTTACTTGGCGGACGAAACCCGCCACACCTTGTTCCCCACATCATCAGCCACCAGCAAGCCACCTTGCTGGTCGATCACCACGCCTACCGGGCGGCCCAGGGCGTTCTCGTCCTTGTCGAGGAAGCCGGTCAGCACATCCACCGGCGTTCCGTTCGGTTTGCCGGCGGCGAACGGTACGAAAATCACTTTATAGCCACTGTGCGGTTTGCGGTTCCATGAACCGTGCTGGCCGATGAACGCGCCTTCCTTGAATTGCGCCGGCAGGCTGTTGCCTTCGGCGAAAGTCAGGCCCAGCGAGGCGGTGTGCGGGCCTACGGCGTAGTCCGGCGCGATGGCCTTGGCCACCAGGTCGGGATTTTGTGGCTTCACACGCACATCCACGTGCTGGCCGTAATAGCTGAATGGCCAGCCATAGAAGCCGCCGTCCTTGACCGAGGTGATGTAGTCCGGCACCAGGTCGCTGCCGATTTCGTCACGCTCGTTGACCGCCGTCCATAGCGCACCCGTGGTGGGTTCCCATGCCAGGCCGTTGGGGTTACGGATGCCCGAGGCGAAGATCCGGTGATTGCCGGTGGCCCGCTCCACTTCCCAGATCGCGGCGCGACCTTCCTCTTTATCCAGACCGTTTTCGCCGACGTTGCTGTTCGAGCCGACGGTGACATACAGCTTGCTGCCGTCCTTGCTGGCAATGACGTTCTTGGTCCAGTGATGGTTCAGCGTGCCGCCCGGCAGGTCGGTGACTTTGATCGGTTGTGTCTTGATCTCGGTAGCGCCTGGCTCGTAGTGGAAGCGCAGCAGGCGGTCGGTGTCGGCGACGTACAGGTCATTGCCGACCAAGGTCATGCCGAACGGCGAATTGAGATTCTGCAGAAACACTGTGCGGGTTTCGGCCACGCCGTCGTGATCGGCATCGCGCAGCAGGGTGATGCGATTCGGGCTCGGCACGCCGGCGCCGGCCTTGCTCATGACTTTCTTCGACACCCAGCCGCGAATGCCGCTGTTGTCGTCGGGTTTGGGCGGGGCGTTGGTCTCCGCCACCAGCACGTCACCGTTGGGCAGCACGTAGAGCCAGCGCGGATGGTCGAGGCCTTCGGCAAATGCGGTCACTTGCGTACCCGCTGCCGCAGTCGGTTTGCCGCCGGCGGGCCAACCGACCGCCGGGGCGATGTTAACCGTCGGGATCAGGGTTTTGTTCGGTTCAGGCAGCTTCGGCGACGGGCCGGTGCCGTCGGAAACCTGCAGGCTGGAGGATTCACCGCAGGCGGTGAGCCCTCCGGCGAGGGCGATGACGAAAGCGAGTTGGGTTTTGCGCATTACTGATCTCCCTATGAATGCATGCTCATCATAGAGGAGTTTGCGCCCCCGATGGTTCAACCGCTCAGCCACGGGCCTCTTTGAACAGCACGGCGATGCCGGGATGGTAGTTGCCGGCTTCGCTGCGCAACTTGCGGTAGGCGTAGGGGAAATACCAGGCGACAGCGCAGGTGTGTTCCTTTTGCAGGTCGTCGACCATGTCCTGCAGCTCTTCGGGGCTGGCGCTGTGCTGAGCCTTTTGCGGCGCGACGAACAGGCAGCCGAGCTTGAGATCGCTGGCAAAGCTGATGCGTTTGGCATCGCTGGTAATGTCTAGCAGGGCCTGGGTCAGGTTCAGGTTGCTGACCCGCGGCCAGCGCTGGGTAGCCTGAATATAGGCGCGGTCTTCGGCCCCGGCGAGGAACAGATCGGCGCGGGCATTGCGCTCGCCGTCCTCGTTCTGTTTGCGAGTAGCGGTGTCGCAAAGGGTCACCAGTTCGGCCATCCATGCCGCAGCGGAGAGCAATCCGAGATTGGCTTTCTCGTCATGCCAGTAAGGCGTGTCGTTGTCGCCGCGTACGGCGTTGTAGCGGTCGATACAGTCAAACCAGCGCTCAAGCACCGGGCGCAGAAATTCCAGGCGCGGGTTGCTGATGATCATGCCTTGCATCGTCATCATCCTTATTGTTGTGATGTGCTTTTTCAATCAAAAGCATGGCTCTTTGATATCACTTGTTCCAGTGTGGCACAAGATTGGCGTCAGATAATTGATCGACGGCAGTTATTCGCCCGATGGCCCCCTCTTTAATTGACGCTCCACCCCCAACCCTCTAACCTTCGCGGCTTGTTTCAGGTGCTCTGTGACGTGTGTCGACAGAGTGAAACAGGGAAGCCGGTGAGGGTTGTCTTCAGGTGAAGAACGATCACGATCCCGGCGCTGCCCCCGCAACGGTAAATGAGTAAAAGCTGCGCCTTGAGCCACTGCCTCGCAAGAAGCGGGAAGGCGCGCAGCCAGGCGATTCGCTGCTCATGAGCCCGGAGACCGGCCTGATCCATCCAGCGGCATCACGGTGGGCGATGCCAGGCTTTTTGCCGTCTATTCTTGTGCCTGCCCGCCGTTATCCAGCCTCAACGGAGAGCTCCCCCATGACCGATTCCCCCGAGCGTGACGAACGCCATCTGGCGCGTATGCAGCGCAAAAAAGCCGTGATCGACGAACGTATTGCCAATTCGCCTGACGAGTGCGGCCTGGTGCTGGTGTTGACCGGCAACGGCAAAGGCAAAAGCAGCTCGGCGTTCGGCATGCTCGCCCGCGCGATGGGTCACGGCATGCAGTGCGGTGTGGTGCAGTTCATCAAGGGCCGCAACAGCACCGGCGAAGAACTGTTCTTCCGCCGCTTCCCGGAACAAGTGCGCTTTCACGTGATGGGTGAGGGCTTCACCTGGGAAACCCAGGACCGCCAGCGTGACATCGCTGCCGCTGAAGCCGCGTGGGCAGTGTCCCGCGAACTGCTGCGCGATCCGTCGATCGGCCTGGTGGTGCTGGATGAACTGAACATCGCCCTCAAGCACGGCTACCTCGATCTGGACCAGGTGCTCAGTGACCTGCAGGCGCGTCCACCGATGCAGCATGTGATCGTCACCGGTCGTGCGGCGAAGCCGGAAATGATCGAAATGGGTGACACCGTCACCGAAATGGGCATGCTCAAACACGCCTTTCAGGCCGGCATCAAAGCGCAGAAAGGCGTCGAACTTTGAATCAGCCACGTCACTGCCCGGCGGTGCTGATCGCCGCGCCGGCCTCCGGTCAGGGCAAGACCACCGTTACCGCGGCGCTGGCTCGTTTGCATCGCAATCAAGGGCGCAAGGTGCGCGTCTTCAAGTGCGGCCCGGACTTCCTCGACCCGATGATTCTCGAGCGCGCCAGCGGTGCTCCGGTGTATCAGCTGGACATGTGGATGGTCGGCGAACAGGAAAGTCGGCGCCTGCTGTGGGAAGCCGCCGCCGAGGCGGATCTGATCCTGATTGAAGGCGTGATGGGCCTGTTCGACGGCACGCCGTCGAGTGCCGATCTGGCGCGTCATTTTGGTGTGCCGGTGCTCAGTGTGATCGACGGCACCGCCATGGCCCAGACCTTTGGCGCGTTGGCGTTGGGGTTGGCGCGCTATCAGCCGGACCTGCCGTTCGCTGGCGTGCTGGCCAACCGCGTCGGCACCTTGCGCCATGCGCAATTGCTCGAAGGCAGTCTCACCGAAGGCTTGCGCTGGTACGGCGCGCTGTCCCGCGAAACCGGGATCGAGTTGCCGAGCCGGCACCTCGGTCTGGTGCAGGCCAGTGAACTCAATGATCTGGATCTGCGTCTCGACGCGGCCGCCGAAGCGCTGGCCAGCAGTTGCGAGGTAGCGCTGCCACCGGCCGTGGAATTCGCCGCGCCTGAAGTGATCAGTGCCGAACCGTTGCTCGAAGGTGTGCGCATTGCCGTCGCCCGCGATGAAGCCTTTGCTTTCACCTACGGCGCCAGCCTTGACCTGCTGCGGGCGATGGGCGCCGAGTTGAGTTTTTTCTCGCCGATCCGCGATAGGCAATTGCCCGAGGCCGACAGTCTGTATCTGCCCGGCGGTTACCCGGAATTGCACCACGTCGCGTTGGCGCAAAACACCGCGATGCTCGACGCGATCCGTGCGCACCACGCGGCCGGCAAACCGCTGCTCGCCGAGTGTGGCGGCATGCTGTATCTGCTCGACTCGTTGACCGATGTCGAAGGCACCCGCGCCGAACTGGTCGGGCTGCTGCGCGGTGATGCGGTGATGCAAAAACGGCTGGCGGCACTGGCGCTGCAAGCAGTGGATCTGCCGGAAGGCGCGCTGCGCGGCCACACCTATCACCACTCCCTGACCACCACCGAACTGACGCCGATTGCCCGGGGCCTGAGCCCGAACGGCGGGCGCGGGGCGGAGGCGGTTTATCGTGAAGGGCGGATGACGGCTTCCTACGTGCATTTTTATTTTCCGTCGAATCCTGCGGCTATCGCAGCACTGTTTGCGCCAGACCGTGACGCCGCTTTCGCGAGCAAGCTCGCTCCCACAGGGGATCGCGTTTCTTGAGCAAGCACCCCGTCCAATGTGGGAGCGAGCGTGCTCGCGAAGAGGCCATGACAGACAACGCATTTACCGAGGCCGAGCGCCAAGCCGTCTACCGAGCCATCGCCGAACGCCGCGACATGCGTCACTTCACCGGTGGCACGGTCGAGCCGCAGCTGCTGCGCCGCCTGCTCGAAGCCGCGCATCAGGCACCCAGCGTCGGCCTGATGCAGCCCTGGCGTTTCATCCGTATCAGCGATCGCGCTCTGCGTGGGCAGATCCAGAACCTTGTCGAAGAAGAACGCGTCCGCACTGCCGAAGCCCTTGGCGAGCGCAGCGATGAGTTCATGAAACTCAAGGTTGAAGGCATCAACGACTGCGCCGAAGTGCTGGTTGCGGCGCTGATGGATGATCGCGAGAAACACATATTCGGCCGTCGCACATTGCCGGAAATGGACATGGCGTCGTTGTCTTGCGCGATCCAGAACCTGTGGCTGGCGTCCCGTGCCGAAGGACTGGGTATGGGCTGGGTGTCGCTGTTCGAGCCGCAGGCGCTGGCCGATCTGCTGCGACTGCCGGCCGGGGCCAAGCCGCTGGCGGTGTTGTGCCTGGGCCCGGTCAAGGAATTCTATCCGGCGCCGATGCTGGTGCTCGAAGGGTGGACGCAGGCGCGCCCGCTCAATGAGTTGCTGTATGAAAATTATTGGGGAGTGAGTCAATGAGTGTGGCGTTATTGAGTGTCGCTGCGGTCGCGCTGGATGCGCTGCTGGGTGAACCGAAACGCTGGCATCCGCTGGTGGCGTTCGGCAATTTTGCCGGGCGCATCGAGCGACGTTTCAATGCGGGCGGGCGCGGCTGGCGCAGTCATGGGGTTACCGCCTGGGTGATCGCGGTGCTGCCGCTGACCTTGCTCGCCACGGCGTTTTCCTGGGCGCCGTACGTGGGCTGGATCGTCGAGATTCTCGCGTTGTATTGCGCTCTCGGCATGCGCAGCCTTGGCGAACACGTCGAACCCGTGGCCAAAGCCCTGCGCAGCGATGATCTGGAAGAGGCGCGCCAGCGCGTCGGTTATCTGGTCAGCCGCCAGACCAGCGAACTGGACAGCACCGCCGTCGCCCGTGCCGCCACCGAATCGGTGCTGGAAAACGGCAGTGATGCGGTGTTCGCCGCGCTGTTCTGGTTTGTCGTGGCCGGTGCGCCGGGTGTGGTGCTCTATCGCTTGAGTAATACGCTCGATGCGATGTGGGGCTATCGCAACGAACGCTTCGAGCGCTTCGGCTGGTGCGCGGCAAAAATCGACGACGTACTCAATTACATTCCGGCACGGCTGGTGGCGCTGACCTATGCGCTGCTGGGCAACACCCGGCTCGCCTGGAAATGCTGGCGCACCCAGGCGCCAAAATGGGACAGCCCCAATGCAGGTCCGGTGATGGCTGCTGGCGCCGGGGCGTTGAATGTCGAGTTGGGCGGCCCGGCGATCTATCACGGCGAACTGCACGAGCGTCCGCAACTGGGCGAAGGCGCGCCGGCGGATGCCGAATCGATTGATCGCGGCTGGCAATTGGTCCAGCGCGGGGTATGGTTATGGCTGCTGATTCTCTGCGTGGGGGCTGAATTCTATGCTTGAGCACGGTGGCCGGCTGCGCAAGGCGGCACTCGAATACGGGATTGCCGAGGCCGACTGGCTCGACCTGTCCAGCGGCCTCGCGCCGTGGCCGTTTGCGGTCCCGGAGATTCCGTTGCGCGCCTGGGCGCGGTTGCCGGAAACCGACGACGGGCTGGAGCGGGCCGCGTGTGATTACTACGGCGCCTCCCAGGTGCTGCCGGTGGCCGGTTCGCAAATGGCGATCCAGTTGCTGCCGCGTCTGCGCCGCGCTGGCAAGGTCGGCGTGTTGTCGCCGTGTTATGCCGAGCACGCCGAAGCCTGGCGCCGCAGCGGTTACATCGTGCGCGAAGTGCTGGAGCAGGAAGTCGAGTTCTTTCTCGACAGCCTCGACGTGCTGGTGGTGGTCAACCCGAACAATCCTACGGGCCTGAGCCTGACGCCGGCGCGGCTGCTCGACTGGCACGCGCGGCTGGTCCAGCGTGGCGGCTGGCTGGTGGTCGATGAGGCGTTCATGGACAACACGCCGCACCTGAGTCTGGCGTCGCACACCCATCAAGTCGGCCTGGTCGTGTTGCGCTCGTTCGGCAAATTCTTCGGTCTGGCCGGCGTGCGGCTGGGCTTTGTGCTGGCCGAGCGCAAGCTACTGAGGTTGCTCGCCGAACAGGTCGGGCCATGGGCGGTGAGCGGGCCGACGCGGGTGCTCGGGCAGGCCTGTCTGCAAGACACCGAGGCGCACACCCGCCAGCGCATTCGCAGCGAAGCGGCCAGCGAGCGTCTGGCGCTGCTGCTGGAACGCTACGGCTTCAAACCCCAGGGCGGCTGCGCACTGTTTCAGTGGCTGATCACCGAGCACGCGCCTGCGCTGCACGAATTCATGGCCCGACGCGGCATCCTCCTGCGCATCTTCACCCACAACAGCAGTCTGCGTTTCGGCTTGCCGGCCAACGCGGCTGAAGAAGCGCGCCTCGAACAGGCGCTGCAAGCCTTTGCCAAGGAATCGCAATGACCACCCTGATGGTGCAGGGCACCACTTCCGACGCCGGTAAAAGCACGCTGGTGACGGCGCTGTGCCGCTGGGCCACCCGTCAAGGCGTGGCGGTGGTGCCGTTCAAGCCGCAGAACATGGCGCTCAACAGCGCGGTGACTGCCGACGGCGGCGAGATCGGCCGGGCGCAAGCGGTGCAGGCGCAAGCGGCGAATCTTGAGCCGCACACCGACATGAACCCGGTGCTGCTCAAGCCCAACAGCGACACGGGCGCGCAGGTGATCATCCATGGCCGTGCGGTCACTAGCATGAACGCCGTGGCCTATCACGACTACAAAGCCATCGCCATGCAAGCGGTGCTGGCTTCGCACGAGCGACTCAGCGCGGCGTATCCGCTGGTGATGGTCGAAGGCGCAGGCTCGCCAGCGGAGATCAATCTGCGTGCCGGGGATATCGCCAACATGGGCTTTGCCGAGGCGGTGGATTGCCCGGTGCTGCTGATCGCCGACATCAATCGTGGCGGGGTGTTTGCGCATCTGGTCGGCACGCTGGAGCTGCTGTCGCCGAGTGAACAGGCGCGGGTCAAAGGCTTCGTCATCAATCGTTTTCGTGGCGACATCGCCTTGCTGCAACCGGGCCTCGACTGGCTGGAACAGCGCACCGGCAAACCGGTGGTCGGCGTGTTGCCCTACGTGATGGATCTGCACCTGGAGGCCGAGGACGGCATCGACCAGCGCCAGACCGACAAGGCCGAGCAGGTGCTGAAAGTGGTGGTGCCGGTGCTGCCGCGCATCAGCAACCACACCGATTTCGATCCGCTGCGTTTGCATCCGCAGGTCGATCTGCAGTTCATCGGCCCGGGGCAGGCGATTCCTGCTGCCGACTTGATCATTCTGCCCGGCTCGAAAAGCGTGCGCAGCGATCTGGCGTATCTGCGCGGCAACGGCTGGGACACGGCGATCAATCGTCACCTGCGTTACGGCGGCAAACTGCTGGGGATCTGCGGCGGTCTGCAGATGCTCGGCGAACAGGTGCAGGACCCGCTGGGGCTGGAAGGCGCGCCGGGTTCGAGTGCCGGTCTGGGCTTGCTGGCGTTCGAAACGACGCTGGAAGCCGAGAAGCAATTGCGCAACGTGCGCGGGCGTCTGGCGCTGGAAGAGGCCGAGGTCAGTGGCTATGAAATCCATGCGGGCGTGACGGTGGGCCCGGCGCTGGAGAACGCGGCGGTGCATCTGGATGACGGCCGTTGCGATGGCGCACAAAGTTTCGACGGGCAAGTGTTCGGCACTTATCTGCACGGCCTGTTCGAATCGCCGCAAGCCAGTGCCGCGTTGCTGCGTTGGGCCGGGTTGAGCGATGTGCAGGAGGTGGACTACCACGGCTTGCGCGAGCGCGATATCGAGCGGCTGGCGGATCTGGTGGAGAAGCATCTGGATACCGGGCTATTGCGTCAGCTTTGTGGGATTTGAGGTGGGTTCATCGCGAGCAGGCTCACTCCTACAGTGGCTTATTCGCGATCTCCTGCAGGAGTGAGCCTGCTCGCGATGACTTAAGTCGGTACACCGCCAATTTGAAGGAATGAACCATGCTCCAACTGATCCTCGGCGGCGCCCGCTCCGGCAAAAGTCGCCTGGCGGAAAAACTCGCCAGCGACAGCCAACTGGCCGTCACCTACATCGCCACCAGCCAGCCGCTGGACGGCGAAATGAACGAGCGTGTCGCCCATCACCGCGCCCGTCGTCCGGCCGAATGGGCGCTGATCGAAGAGCCGCTGGAACTGGCCCGTGTCCTGCGTGAAAACGCCCGCGCCGAGCGTTGCCTGCTGGTGGATTGCCTGACGCTGTGGCTGACCAATCTGCTGATGCTTGACGACGCCGAGCGTCTCGCCGCTGAGCGCGAAGCCCTGCTGGATTGCCTGGCGTCATTGCCAGGGGACATCATTTTTGTCAGCAACGAGACCGGAATGGGTGTCGTGCCGCTGGGCGAATTGACTCGCCGCTACGTCGATGCAGCCGGTTGGCTGCATCAAGCTCTGGCTGAGCGCTGTCAGCGTGTCGTCCTGACTGTCGCCGGCCTGCCCCTGACCCTGAAAGGACCTGCGTTATGACTCAAGCGTGGTGGTTGAACCCGTGCAAACCCGTGAATGCCGAGATCGTTGAACAAGCCGCGGCGCGCCAGCAGCAACTGACCAAACCGGCCGGCTCCCTCGGTCGCCTCGAAACCGTGGCGGTGCAACTGGCCGGATTGCAGGGGCAGATCAAGCCGACGCTTGAGCAGGTCTGGATCGCGATTTTTGCCGGCGACCATGGCGTGGTTGCGGAAGGCGTTTCGGCGTTCCCGCAGGAAGTCACTGGGCAGATGCTGCTCAACTTCGTCAGCGGCGGCGCGGCGATCAGCGTGCTCGCGCGTCAGCTCGATGCGCAGCTGGAAGTGGTGGATCTGGGTACGGTGACGCCGGCGTTGAACCTGCCCGGCGTGTTGCATCTGAATGTCGGCCCGGGCACGGCGAATTTCGCCAAAGGCGCGGCGATGACTCCGGCGCAGGGCGAACTCGCCTTGCAGGCCGGTCGTGACAGCGTACTGCGGGCCAAAGCGGCCGGCGCGCAGTTGTTCATCGGTGGCGAAATGGGCATCGGCAACACCACCGCTGCCAGTGCGCTGGCCTGTGCCTTGCTCGATTGCCCGGTGGTGCATCTGACCGGTCCCGGCACCGGCTTGAATGCCGAAGGCGTCAGCCACAAGGCGCAAGTGATCGAGCGCGCGCTGGCACTGCACGCGGCGCAACGTGGCGATGCGCTGCAAACCCTGTTCAACCTCGGCGGTTTTGAAATCGCCGCCCTGGTCGGCGCGTATCTGGCGTGTGCCCAGGAAGGCGTTGCAGTGCTGGTCGACGGCTTTATCTGCACGGTCGCCGCGTTGGTGGCGGTGCGTCTGAATCCGGCCTGCCGCGAGTGGCTGCTGTTCGGTCATCGTGGCGCCGAGCCGGGCCATCGCCATGTGCTGGAAACCCTCAATGCCGAACCGTTGCTGGAACTCGGCTTGCGTCTGGGCGAGGGCAGCGGGGCGGCGTTGGCGGTGCCGCTGTTGCGTCTGGCCTGCGACCTGCACGGGCAGATGGCGACCTTCGCCGAAGCAGCGGTGGCGGATCGTCCGGCATGACCTTGCGCCTGGATCTGCTGCGTCACGGTGAGACTGAACTGGGCGGCGGTTTGCGCGGCAGCCTTGATGATGCGCTGACGCAAAACGGCTGGGCGCAGATGCGTGCGGCGGTGGTCGCGGGCGGGCCGTGGGATCGGCTGGTCAGTTCGCCGCTGCAGCGTTGTGCGCGGTTTGCCGCAGAACTGGGCGAGCAACTGAATCTGCCGGTGCAGCTGGACAAGGATCTGCAGGAACTGCATTTCGGCGCTTGGGAAGGGCAGAGCGCTGCGGCGTTGATGGAGACCGACGCCGAGGCGCTGGGGCTGTTCTGGGCCGATCCGTATGCCTTTACGCCGCCGCAGGGTGAGCCGGTCAGCGATTTTGCTGCGCGCGTGCTGGGCGCGGTTGCGCGGCTGCATCAGACCTATGCCGGCGAGCGCGTGTTGCTGATCAGTCACGGCGGCGTGATGCGCCTGTTGCTGGCGCAGGCGCGTGGCTTGCCGCGCGAGCAGTTGCTCAATGTCGAAGTCGCGCATGCTTCGCGGTTTTCCCTGACGGTTGCAGCCGATGGCTCGCTCAAGGAAGGTCACTGACATGCTGCCGCTGTGGATCGCCCTGCAATTTCTCAGCAGCTTGCCGATTCGTCTGCCGGGGATGCCGGAGCCGGAACAGCTCGGGCGTTCGTTGCTGTTTTATCCGCTGGTGGGGTTGCTGTTCGGGGTGATTCTCTGGGCGCTGCACCTGGCGTTGGCCGGCGCGCCGTTGTTGCTGCATGCGGCGCTGCTGTTGACGGTGTGGGTGCTGCTCAGCGGCGCGCTGCACCTCGATGGTCTGGCCGACAGCGCCGACGCCTGGCTCGGTGGCTTCGGTGATCGCGAGCGCACGCTGACGATCATGAAGGATCCACGCAGCGGGCCGATTGCTGTGGTGACGCTGGTGCTGGTGTTGTTGCTCAAGTTCACCGCGTTGCTGGCGCTGATCGAGCAAGAGCATGGGGTGACGCTGATCATCGTGCCGTTGCTGGGACGCGCGGCGCTGCTGGGGTTGTTTCTGACCACGCCGTATGTCCGCGCGGGAGGGTTGGGGCAGGCATTGGCTGATCATCTGCCGCGCAGAGCGGGTTGGTGGATGCTTGGGGTGAGTGTGCTGGCCTGTTTGCTGATCGCCGGGGTTAAAGCGATTGTTGCGCTGGTTGTCGCGTTCGTCGGGTTTGTCTGGCTGCGGCGGGTGATGATGCGGCGGTTGGGCGGAACGACGGGCGATACGGCGGGGGCGTTGCTGGAATTGCTGGAGATGGCGGTATTGGTTGGAATGGTGCTGGTCTGATAGGTGTTTGGTGCCTGTTCTGGCCTCATCGCGAGCACCTCACTCCTACAGGGGAATGCGGTCACTTTGTTGGAGTGAGTCTGCTCGCGATAGCCGTTTGCCAGGCACCGGAAACACCCCTGAAAAAACACATGTAACTTGATTTAACACAGTCGCGGGTATATACACGCATCATGCTTCCTTCTCAGTGTTTGTGTACCAACCTGCGTCGCGCCGCTCGTGGCGTCAGCAGGCATTACGACGGCGCTCTCGACGGCTTCGGGATCAACGTTGCCCAGTATTCTTTGCTGTGCAATCTGCAGCGTCTGGATCAACCGAGCATTTCCGAACTGGCCGAAGCCATGGGCCTGGATCGCAGCACCCTGGGGCGCAATCTGCGGGTGCTGGAAGGCGAGGGCCTGGTGGCGCTGGCCGAGGGCGAGGACATGCGCAACCGCATCGTCAGGCTCACCGAAGCCGGCGTGCAGCGCCTGGCGGCGGCGCTGCCAGCCTGGGAGGCGGCGCAACAGCGATTGATCGATCGCCTGGGTGCCGAGAAGCGTGAAACCTTGCTGCGACTGTTGGACGAACTGGCCTGAGGGCCGGTTTTTCCGGATTCAAGCGGGTATATACCCGCGACTGGAGAATAACAATGACATCGATGTGGCGTACGTGCGGTTGGGTGTTGCTGGGAAGTGCGCTGATTCTGGCGTTGTCGTTGGGCGTGCGGCACGGCTTCGGTCTGTTCCTGTCGCCGATGAGCGCACAGTTCGGCTGGGGGCGTGAGGTGTTCGCCTTCGCCATCGCCTTGCAAAACCTGATCTGGGGGCTGGCGCAGCCGTTCACTGGCGCGCTGGCTGACCGCTTCGGTGCGGCGAAAGTGGTGCTGATCGGCGGGGTACTCTACGCCTTGGGCCTGGTGTTCATGGGCCTGTCCGATTCGGCGCTGACCTTGTCGTTGAGCGCAGGTCTGTTGATCGGTATCGGCCTGTCCGGCACCTCGTTCTCGGTGATTCTCGGCGTGGTCGGTCGGGCGGTGCCGCCGGAAAAACGCAGCATGGGCATGGGGATCGCCAGCGCCGCCGGCTCGTTCGGCCAGTTCGCCATGCTGCCGGGTACCCTGGGTTTGATCGGCTGGCTCGGCTGGTCGGCAGCGTTGTTGGTGCTTGGCCTGCTGGTGGCGCTGATCGTGCCGCTGGTGAGCATGCTCAAGGACAAGCCGCTGCCGGTGCTGGGCCATGAACAGACCCTGACTGAAGCGCTGCGCGAAGCCTGTTCGCATTCCGGCTTCTGGCTGCTGGCGTTCGGCTTTTTCGTCTGCGGATTTCAAGTGGTGTTCATCGGTGTGCATCTCCCGGCCTATCTGGTCGATCAGCATCTGCCGGCCACGGTCGGCACCACGGTGCTGGCACTGATCGGGCTGTTCAACATCTTCGGGACTTACACCGCTGGCTGGCTTGGCGGGCGCATGTCCAAGCCGCGTCTGCTGACGGCGTTGTACCTGCTGCGGGCGGTGGTGATCGTGCTGTTCCTGTGGCTGCCGGTGACGACCACCTCGGCCTACCTGTTCGGCATGGCAATGGGCTTCCTGTGGCTGTCGACGGTGCCGTTGACCAACGGTACGGTGGCGACCTTGTTTGGTGTGCGCAATCTGTCCATGCTCGGCGGGATCGTGTTCCTGTTCCATCAGATCGGCTCGTTTCTCGGCGGCTGGTTGGGCGGGGTGGTGTATGACCGTACCGGGAGTTATGACTTGATCTGGCAAGTGGCGGTTCTCTTGAGCCTGCTGGCGGCCGCGCTGAACTGGCCGGTGCGTGAGCGTCCGGTGGCGCGTCTGCAATCCGGTATGAGCGCCGCATGAAACGTTCATGGCCGCGATTCGCCTTCGCTGCACTCGGCGCCGCGTTGCTGGCGCTGGTGTGGTGGGGCTGGCATCAGGGCGGCCTGGCACTGATGCAGCTGGGCATGGGCGCTTGCCTGTAGGCTTTGATGGCGAGTAACGTCGGGGCCTGATGAACTGCTCAAGGATGCCCGACATGCTCATGCGCTGGTGTGCTGTACCCGCGTTGCTGATGGCGTTGACCGGACTGGCCCAGGCCGCTGATTGTCCGGAGGCGCTGCAAGGTTCGCTGCCCAAGCTGCGCGCCAAGGAATCCATCGATCTCTGCCAGCGCTACGCCGGCAAACCGCTGGTGGTGGTCAATACCGCCAGTTTCTGTGGCTTCGCCCCGCAATTCGAGGGGCTTGAAGCGCTCAATCAGCGCTACAAGGCGCAAGGTCTGGAAATGCTCGGCGTGCCGTCCAATGACTTCAAACAGGAGTCCAAGGACAGCGCCGAAACCGCCAAGGTCTGCTACGCCAACTACGGCGTGACGTTCACCATGACCGAGCCGCAGAAAGTCCGGGGCGATGACGCGACTCACCTGTTCAAGGTGCTGGCGGAACAGAGCAGCGCGCCGAAGTGGAACTTCTACAAGTACGTGATCGACCGGCAAGGCAAGGTAATCGCGAACTTCTCCAGCCTGACCAAACCGGATGATCCGGAATTTATCGCGGCGATCGAGAAGGCTATCGCCACCAAACCACTGCAACCATGATCCTGTAGGCGCTGCGGAACGGGTTTGCCGTTCAGCCACAAAAAAGCCCCGCCTCTGCACAGAGAACGGGGCTTTTTTGTGGGCGATGTCCCGTCCTGAATAAGGTTTACACCTTCTGACTTCTTTTCAGGAAGGTGCAATGGATACGGGCACGAAGCGCAGTCAGCGTGATTACACACTGGCTTTTAAATTATCGGTTGTCGACCAGGTCGAAAAAGGCGAGTTGAGTTATAAAGAGGCTCAGCGGCGCTATGGGATTCAGGGGCGGTCGACGGTGCTGGTTTGGTTACGCAAACACGGTCGCCAGGACTGGAGCCTAGGCGCCTCCATTCGCTCCCAGAGGATCAGACCTATGGACGAGCCAACCTTGCCACTGACTCCCGAGCAAAGAATCAAAGAACTCGAGGAACAACTGGCGCTGGCAACTCAGAAAGCCCAATTCTTTGAAGCCGTGGTCGATGTTCTGAAAAATGACTACGGCGTATCTGTCGTAAAAAAGCGACCCGGCAAGTCGTTGCGCAAACCCAAACCCTGAGTGTCAGCAGGGCTTGCCAATTTATGGGAATAAGCCGTCAGGCCTATTACAAACGCAACCGGGTCTACAGGGCTCGGGCCGACCAGGATCAGCAGGTCATAACGTTTGTAGAGAAGGTCCGTGCTCGCCAACCGTGCATCGGCACTCGCAAGCTGCATTCGATGATGCATGAGCAGCGTGAGCAACAGGAGCTCCATGTTGGCCGGGATCGTTTGTTCGCGGTTTTGCGGGAAAGCCGCCAGTTGGTTCGCAGAAAATGGGCGTATCACAAGACGACCGACAGCCATCATCGCTTCCGCCGACACCCCAATCTGCTCAAACCAAGCCCGGAACAAATAGTCGCTACTGGCCCAGAACAGGTCTGGGTGGCCGATATTACGTACCTGCCTACCCGTGATGGTGTTGCCTATTTGAGTTTAGTGACGGATGTCTTTTCGAGAAAAATAGTCGGCTATCACGTGCATGAAAGTCTGCACACCAACTCCGTGGTGCAAGCCTTTCGAATGGCTTTGAAGCGACGTCGAAGCGTTCAGAAACTAGTCCATCACTCGGATCGAGGCGCCCAGTACTGCTCGGCCCTTTATCAAGAAATGCACGCAAAGCATGGCATCACCTGCTCGATGACCGACGGCTACGACTGCTACCAAAACGCCTTGGCAGAGCGGGTCAACGGCATCTTGAAAACAGAGTTCTTGATCCACCGACCTGCGGATTTTGCGCAGGCCACACAGATGGTGCGAGAGGCCGTCACGATCTACAACCAGGAGCGGCCGCACCTCTCTTTAAAATACAAAACGCCCGATGCGGTGCATCGGGCGTTAGGGTGAAACAGGTGTAAACCTATTTCAGGACTAGACACGAGGGATCAGCCTCGCCGTGCAGCATCAGAAGCGATAGGTCGCGCCGACACCGAAACCGTTTGCCGAGTTTTCATACTTGGCGTCGTAGGTCTGGCCACGATCGTTTTGATTGTGGACTTTGACCGACTCTTCCTTCAGGTACGAGTAAGCCACGTCGATGGTCAGGTCTTCGGTCGGGCTCCAGCCGGCACCGATGCTGAAGATGGTCCGGTCGCCGGTCGGGATGCGTGGCGAACGGTCGACGTTGTTGGTCGGTGACTGGTCGAAGGTCAGACCGGTGCGCAGTACCCATTCCTTGTTCAACTGGTACGAAGTACCCACGGCGTAAGCCCAGGAATCGTGCCAGTTCTGGTCTTCGGTGATCTCGCCGAACTGACCCGCCAGCAGCGGCTGCACGCCGGAGTTCTTGACGGTGATCTTTTCCAGCTGGCTCCAGCGGGTCCAGGTGCTACCGGCATAGACGTTCCAGCGATCGTTGATCGCTTGAGTGACGGAGAAGTCCACGGATTCAGGCGTGGTGATCTTCAGCGAAGCGTCGTATTTCTGCTGGGCGCCCAGGCCGACTGCGCCGAGCACGCCGTAGTTGACCTTGGTATTGCCTTCGAGCTTGTAGTCGACTTTCGAGTGGTAGGTCAGACCCAGGCGAGTGGTGTCGGTGGCCTGTACCAGCACGCCGATGTTGTAGCCCAGCGCGGTGTCGTCACCCTTGATCTTGACCTTGCCGTCCGGGGCGGCCTGGGTGATCGAGAGGTTGGATTCCAGCGTGCCGTCGATACGGTTGATGGTTGGACCGAAACCTATCGACACCACGTCGTTGAATTTGTAGCTGACCGTTGGCTGGAAGGTGATGACTTGTACTTCGGACTTGCTGCCGAAGTAGCGGCCGGCAAAGCCTTTTTCGTAGTCGGTAATCAGGCCGAACGGCACGTATACGCCGAGGCCGAATGCCCAATGCTCATCAATCGGTTTGACGTAGAAGCCCATAGGTACGGAGGTGAAGGGCACCATGTCGCCTTTGTTGCTGCCGCCGTTAGGGCTGGAGCTGGCGTCGCTGATATCGGTCTTGGCATCGAGGAATGCAACGCCGCCAGTGACTTGTTCACGCGTGATGCGCGACATGCCGGCAGGGTTGCCATAAACAGTGCTTGCGTCGTCGGCAGAAGAAGATCGTCCAGCGTAACCCGTGCCCATCCCGCTGATGCTGTGTTCGTTGATGGCAAAGCCAGCTGCGAAGATCTGGGTGGATGCCATGGTAACGGCGAGGCTAAGGGTGGTTTTGAGCATGACTTTTTTCATTATTAGAACTCCTGGTGATCACCGGGGCGAAAATTACCAACATTTTCGTTCCAGCGCTATAGCCCCTATGCCTTGAGTTAGAGCGGTTTTGTAGGACAATCCGACCAGAATCGCGACCGGTTGGGCGATCTTTTAAAAGCGGTGGGTCAGCACGCAACCTGATTCATGGGTGAAACACATGTTTGCCAGGCGTACGTGAAGTCGCGCAGACGCCCCTGAGGCTGGAAGGTCTGACGCCAGATTCGCGCCATGCCCAGCAGGTCATCCGGGTCGGGGAGGGTGGGGTGTTGTTCTTCGACCAGCAGCCAGGCGATGGCAGTGGCGTAACGCAGGTTGACGGTCAATTCAAGGTGCGGACCGCTGAGAAAAGCATGCTGGCTGGCAAGGCCGCGAACCAGGCTGGCCCGCTCCGGATCGAGTGCCAGATAGTGGTCCCAAAGGGCCTGGTGGCGATGCTCGGCGATCCGGTAGAGGCCGTGGCCACGGCGGTCATGCAGGGCGGAGCCAAGGGCGGACTGGCTGGCAGCGATGCCCAGCAACAGGGATTCGGCCGTTGCGCAGTGACGTCCCAGATAAATCAGAGTGGGACGGATCACGTAGCGACACAGTTCGCTGGCAGCGATACCCATAATGCCCTCGATTCTTGTAATGGGCGGCGAAACCTGAAGGGGCCTTGGCAGCGGTGGATCGACTCAGGCTCGCCGGAAGCGGATCAAGCCGCTTGAGTTGAAGTGTAGTGTCATATTCGCGACGTAAAGGCCTGTTTTTAAAATATTTCCGGCAGCGAGCCAAAAACGTTATATCCGTTGGTACTTAGGCGCGCAGGGCTAAAAGCGAAACATCGGGCAATAAAAAGCCCCGCATTTTGTGCGGGGCTTTTGCTTTTGCAGCCTTTTCGGCTTTCAGGCAACCAGGGCCTGACGTGTACGGTCGATCACGGCCTGCAGCGGTTCTGCGCTGGAGTATTGATCGGGGTACAGGCGCTCGCTGTGGCGGGCGATCCCGTGTTCATTGACCACGGTGAAGCTGAAGCAGCCTTTGCGAGCGGCCATGATCAGGCAGTTCATCGGAGCAAAAGCATTGGTTAGGGTGCGAATGGCATCCTGAGTCTGGATTTGAGTAGACATAGTTATTAGGTGTTCCTACAAATGACACGGATAAGAACCGTGCAACGTTAAAACGTTCCAGTAACGTCGACCACCATTGGTCGTACGAAGAACCCGACTGGAACAAAGCAGCCAGTTTGAAGCGCTATTAAGTTGGCGCGCTTGGGCTGGCAGGTAGGTACTTAGGAGGACAGGCAACACATCGAGGGCAGAGGTTCTGGGCCCGGGGTGAAGATCCTGATCAATTTGCAGGTTGGTTCGGTCAGAGTAAGTGCTCTTCGCAACACCCTTTGCATTCATTCAAAGGCAGTGCTGGCGCAAGATTTACCTGGAAACCATCGAGGGGTCGTTCCCGCTTTTTTCGGTGAAGGGCTTCTGGGAAGAAGATTGACCGTGGGGATGTGTTCGACCGGAATTGACTTTCAGCTTGGTACTAACGCCGCGGATACTAACGGATCGTTCTGAGCATTGCAAACCCTGCGGCAAAAAAAATTACAACCGGTAGCGCAAGCATGGGGTGGCAGTACTGGCCTCTTCGCGAGCAGGCTCACTCCTACAGGGGATCATGGCCAACCGTGGGAGCGAGCTTGCTCGCGAATGAACCATCCGTCGCCACAAAAGCGTGCAGCTATCTCCATCGCCAACCCGCTTATCCCCAGCCTGAGGACTGAAACGACCCGAAAGAGCGCATCGATATAACCGGGTAACAGGTACTTGTGCACATTAGTTGCGCAAGCTGTAACCACGCTGTCATACCGATCCTGACTCGCATGACTGCCTGTATCAAAAGTTTAAGTCAATGAAAAACATCGCTTTTTTTTGTTGGTGAAAAAATCGTCAGTTTGACTGCGAGCCCCATTCCATAAGGCTTTGCGGAGGTTCGAGAGCGGTTGTCCACTGAGTTATCCACAGCTTCTGTGGATTGTCCCTAGCGCTTGCTCTAGGACGGGCGTGCCGGGTTTTTTTTCGACTTTACCTGTAAGAAAAAGAGAGTAGAGTGGCGCGCCTTCCGATCTGCCCCACAGTGTTTTATGAAGTTTCGCTCAGTATCAGACTCTGTTACCTCCGAACACCCTCGTGTTACCTCTCCCAAGCGATTTTCCGTACGTGTGGCCGAGTGGCTGCTCGACAGTCCGCGTCTGGGCGATAGCCGCAATGCCAAGCACCTGGCGGGGCGTCTGCTCAAGCAACCGGCACGCGAAGGTGTGGTCGCGGCGCAAAGCCGTCTCGGTCAGTTGATGTGCCGTGAGTGCGGCAATGCCCGGGATCGGCGTATCGGTCAAGACCTGCTGCGTCAGGCCGCCCGGGCCGGTGATCGACGTGCGCAACAGGAACTCGGTCTGCTCGAAGACTGAGCTGTCCAACGCCCCACACCTTGGTTAACCTTCAGGCTTTATCGAATCGGCAGGAGTGGCTATGGCTATGGACTTGACCAGCGTGTTGCTCGGTCTGGCGGGCGCGGGGTTGCCGCTGCTGGCGCTGGCCTGGCAACTGCAGCGCCGGGCGAGCAACGGACAAGCCGAGGTCGCCTTGCTCGAAGAGCGACTGGCCATGGCGCAACTGGCGCAGGACGGGCTCAACGCGCAGCTGGACGCCAGCCGCGATGAGGCGGTCGATCTCGCTCAGGCCAACGCCGCCAAGCAGGCTGAACTGGCCGCCTTGCGCCGGGAAGTCGAGCTGCTGCAGATCGAGCGCGATGATGCTCGGGATGCGTCCCACGCCTGGAACATCGAGCGCGCCAACAAGGAAGCCGAACTGCGGCGTCTCGATGCCCAGGCCGCCTCGCTAAATGCCGAACTGCGCGAACAACAGGAAAGCCACCAACAACGCCTCAACGACCTGCAAGGTTCGCGCGATGAGCTGCGGGCACAGTTCGCCGAACTGGCCGGCAAGATTTTCGATGAGCGCGAGCAGCGCTTCGCCGAGACCAGCCAGCAGCGCCTGGGGCAGTTGCTCGACCCATTGAAAGAACGTATCCAGTCCTTCGAAAAGCGCGTGGAAGAAAGCTATCAGGCCGAAGCCCGCGAACGCTTCTCGCTGGCCAAGGAACTGGAGCGTCTGCAGCAGCTGAACCTGCGTCTGAGCGACGAAGCGACCAACCTGACCCGCGCCCTGAAAGGTCAGAAGACCCAAGGCAATTGGGGTGAGCTGATTCTTGAGCGGGTGCTGGAGCACGCAGGGCTTGAGAAGGGCCGTGAGTACCAGACTCAGGTCAACCTCAAGGGCCCGGACGGCGAGCGCTTCCAGCCGGACGTGGTCATTTACCTGCCGGGCGACAAGCAGGTGGTGGTCGACTCCAAAGTCAGTCTCACCGCTTATCAGCAGTACGTCGCTGCTGAAGACGACAGCATCGGCCAGATCGCGATCAAGCAGCACGTGCTGTCGCTGCGCAGTCACGTCAAAGGCCTCGCCGGCAAGGACTACAAACGCCTGGAAGGCTTGCACAGCCTCGATTTCGTGTTGCTGTTCGTGCCGATCGAGGCGGCATTTTCCGCCGCGCTGCAAGCCGAGCCGACGCTGTTTCAGGAAGCGTTCGACCGCAACATCGTAATCGTCAGCCCGACCACCTTGCTGGCGACGTTGCGGGTGATCGACAGCCTGTGGAAGCAGGAGCGGCAAAGCCAGAACGCCCGGGAAATCGCCGAGCGTGCCGGCTGGCTGTACGACAAGTTCGTGCTGTTCATTCAGGATCTGGACGAGGTCGGCAATCGCCTGCAACAGCTGGACAAGGCCTACAGCTCGGCGCGCAACAAACTCACGGAAGGACGCGGGAATCTGGTCAGCCGTAGCGAGCAGCTCAAGCTGCTTGGGGCGCGGGCGAGCAAGAGTCTGCCGGCGGACTTGCTGGAGCGGGCGATGACGGATGTCGATGGTCTGGTCGAACTGCCAGAGTGAAGATCAAAAGATCGCAGCCTGCGGCAGCTCCTACATTGGAATCGTAATCATCCTGTAGGAGCTGCCGCAGGCTGCGATCTTTTCAGAGCGGCACATACCGACTCAACAACGCCCGCAACGCCGCCGGTTTCACTGGTTTGGCCAGATAATCCAGCCCCGCCGCGTGCACCTGTGCCACGGTTTCCGGGCGACCATCGGCACTGATCACCACCCCCGGCACGGGCTCTCCCAGCGTGGTGCGCAGCCACGCCATCAGCTCCGTTCCGGTATCGCCGTGGTCGAGGTGATAGTCGACCAATGCCAGTTGCGGCCGCACGCCATCGTTCAGCAACGCCGCGCATTCCTCGCGATTGCGCGCCGTCCACACCTGACAGCCCCAACGGGTCAGCAGGCTGTTCATGCCAATCAGAATGCTGTCTTCATTATCGATGCACAGCACCTGCGCGCCGCTGAGCAGCTTGCCGTTCAACTCGACGGCAGCATTCGCCGGCACCGATTGCGCTCGGGCCAGCGGCACGCTGACGCTGAACACGCTGCCACGCCCTGGCCATGAGCGTACACGCAGCGTATGGCCCAGCACCCGGCACAAGCCATCGGCAATCGCCAGGCCCAGCCCGAGGCCTTTTTCGGCGCGGGTCTGATGGCTGTCGAGGCGTTTGAACTCCTCGAAAATCACCTGTTGCTTGTCTTCCGGAATGCCCGGCCCGCGATCCCACACTTCCAGGCACAGTTCGCCGCCGCGTCGCCGCACGCCCAACAGCACCGGCCCCTTGGCGTAGCGGAAGGCGTTGGTGAGGAAGTTCTGCAGAATCCGCCGCAGCAATTTGATGTCGCTGTCGATGCGCAATTGGCTGCCACGCACGCGGAAGGTCAAGCCTTGCTCCTGGGCCAGCGCCTTGAATTCGGCGCCGAGCGTATCGAACAGCTCGTTGAGCGCAAATGGCTTGCGATCCGGGTTGATCTTGCCGTTTTCCAGGCGGGAAATATCCAGCAGGTCGCTGATCAGGTCTTCCGCCGAGCGCAGCGAACTGTCGAGGTGTTGCACCAGTTGTTGCGCCTCGCTGCTCAAGCCGTCGTCCTGATGGGACAGGGCGGCGGAGAACAGGCGCGCGGCGTTCAGCGGCTGCATCAGGTCAT
Source organism: Pseudomonas serboccidentalis (assembly GCF_028830055.1). Taxonomy (NCBI): domain Bacteria; kingdom Pseudomonadati; phylum Pseudomonadota; class Gammaproteobacteria; order Pseudomonadales; family Pseudomonadaceae; genus Pseudomonas; species Pseudomonas serboccidentalis. Next base: position 4,055,835 of record NZ_CP101655.1, on the reverse strand, counting down.
GGCTGACCGCCGCGAGAAAGCGGGTTTTCGACTGGTTGGCAGCCTCGGCATTGCCCTTGGCTTCGGTCAGTGCGACGTTGAGCTGCGACAGTTCCTGGGTGCGCTCGCTGACGCGCTGCTCCAGCCCTTCGTTGGCCTCGGTCAGCGCCTGCTCGGCTTCGCGGAACGCGGTGATGTCGGTGAAGCTCATGACGAACCCGCCGCCGGGCATCGGGTTGCCGATCAGCTCGATCACCCGGCCGTTGGGGAACAAGCGTTCCGAGGTGTGCGCGCGGCCCTGACGCATCCAGTGCAGGCGCCGGGCAACGTGGACTTCCGCCTCTCCGGGGCCGCACAAGCCACGTTCGGCGTTGTAGCGAATGATGTCGGCAATCGGCCGGCCGACACTGATCAAGCCGTCCGGGTAGTTGAACAACTCCAGATAACGGCGGTTCCAGGCCACCAGTTTCAGCGACTGGTCGACCACGCTGATGCCCTGGGTGATGTTCTCGATTGCGCCTTGCAGCAGGGCGCGGTTGAACTGCAGGACTTCGGAGGCTTCGTCGGCGATACGCACCACGTCCTCGAGCTGCATTTCCCGACCTTCAATCGCAGCTTTGACCACCGCGCGCGTCGAAGAGGCACCGAGCACACCGGCCAGCAGGCGTTCGGTGTGGGCGATCCATTCGCCGTCGGCGTTCTGGTTCGGGTTGAAACCCTTGCCCTGACGGTAGGCAAAACGAATGAAGCTCTGCCGCGCACGTTCTTCACCGACAAACCGCGCCGCGAGTTGCAGCAAATCATCAATCTGCACCGCGAGCATCGAGCGTGCATTCGGGCGAGCGCTGATTTCCTGACCAATGAAGCGCCCGGCCTGCCAGTGTTCCGAGACCCGCGTGCGCGACAGCACCGAGACCCAGGCGAAGAGGGTGAAGTTGCCCGCCAGCGACAGCACCACGCCTTGGGTCAGCGGGGTGATCGGCAGGTTCAGCGGGTTGCTGTGCAGCCACGCCAGCCCGGGGAAAGTGCTCAGCGACCAGCCCAGGCTGTGGGCGGCAATCGGCAGGACCAGTGTGTAGAACCAGAGGAACGTACCGGCGGCCAGGCCCGCGAAAACGCCACGGCGGTTGGCCTGTTTCCAGTACAGCGCGCCGAGCATCGCCGGGGCCAGTTGGGTGACGGCGGCGAAGGCGATCTGGCCGATGGTCGCCAGGCTCGCCGTGGAGCCGAGCAAGCGGTAGCTGACGTAGGCCAGCAGCAGAATCAGCACAATGCTCAGGCGGCGCACCGAGAGCATCCACTGGCGGAACACTTCGAACGGGCGCTCGGCGTTGTTGCGCCGCAGCAGCCACGGCAACAGCATGTCGTTGGAGACCATGGTCGACAGCGCCACACTGGCGACGATCACCATGCCGGTGGCCGCCGATGCACCGCCGATAAACGCCAGCAGCGCCAAGGCCGGATGGGCCTGGGCCAGCGGCAGGCTGATCACGAACGAGTCGGGCAGCACGTGACTGGGCAGCATCATCTGCCCGGCGAGGGCGATCGGCACCACGAACAGCGCGGCCAGCGCCAGATAGGCCGGGAACACCCACTTGGCCAGACGCAGGTCCTGCGGGTCGATGTTCTCCACCACCGTGACGTGAAACTGCCGTGGCAGGCAGATGATCGCCATCATCGCCACCCCGGTCTGCACCACCATCGATGGCCAGTTGATGGTTTCTTTCCAGTATTCCTCAAGCCGTGGCGCGAGCATCGCTTGATTGAACAGGTCGTCAAAACCGTCGTACAGCCCGTAGGTCACGAACGCGCCGACAGCGAGAAAGGCGAACAGCTTGACCAGCGATTCGAACGCGATTGCCAGGACCATGCCCCGGTGGTGCTCGGTGGCGTCGAGGTTGCGCGTACCGAAGACGATGGTGAACAGCGCCAGCACCAACGACACGATCAGCGCGGTGTCCTGGGCGCGGGTGCCCATGGCGTCGGCACCGGCGCCGATCAACAGGTTCACGCCGAGGACGATGCCTTTGAGTTGCAGGGCGATGTACGGTAGGACGCCAACCAGACAGATCAACGCGACCACCACCGCCAGCGATTGCGATTTGCCGTAGCGCGCGGCGATGAAGTCGGCAATCGAGGTGATGTTCTCCTGTTTGCTGATCATCACCATTTTCTGCAGGACCCACGGCGCGCCCAGCAGCAACAGGATCGGCCCGAGGTAGATCGGCAGGAATGACCACAGTTGTTCGGCGGCCTGGCCGACTGCGCCGAAGAACGTCCAGCTGGTGCAATAAACGGCCAGCGACAGGCTGTACACCCACGCGCGCATCCGCGGCGGCAACGGGGTGCTGCGACGGTCGCCGTAGAAGGCGATGGCGAACATGATGGCCATATAGGCCAGGGCGACGGCGGCGATCAGCCCGGTGGACAACGACATGCAACACTCCCGACAGAAGACTCCCCGGCAGTCCTGCCCGGGCGGACAGTCTCGCATGAGTGCGGCGGTTAGTCAGTGTCGACCAAGGTCGCGGCGTGGCGGGGTGTCGCAGTGATGAAATCGGGTGGTTTTTGCGGGACGTTGCCGAATACAAAAACCTGTAGGAGCTGTCGAGTGAAACGAGGCTGCGATCTTTTGATCTTTGCAATCAAGATCAAAAGATCGCAGCGTGCCGCAGCTCCTACATGGGGGGCGGCGTCAGCCCTGTTGCAGTGCGATATCAATCAGCCGATGCAACTCTTCAACCTCCAGCGCCGCCGCCGAAAACAGAATCCGGAACACCACCGGCGCCACCACCAGATTGATCAACCGATCAACGCTCGGCGCCGCTTCATCCGGGTGGCGGTCAATGATGGTCTGCAACTGCGCGCCGAGGATCATCACGCAATACCCCGGCGTGGCGCTGGCCTGCACGTCGCGCATCATGTGGCGCCCGGGTTCGGAGCTCATCTCGTCGAGATACTGCTCGGCCCAGGCGCGGATGTCACCGCGCAGGTCACCGGTCACGGCCGGTTCGCTGTCCGGGCGCATACGGGCGAGGGCGACGTCCGCCAGCAACGCCGCCAGATCACCCCAGCGTCGATAGATCGTCGACGGCGTCACCCCGGCGCGTGCGGCGATTTGCGGCACGGTCACGGTCGAGCGCTCCTGTTCTTGCAGAAGTGCGCGGACTGCCGAATGAATCGACTCTTGCACCCGGGCACTGCGGCCGCCGGGGCGTAAACCTTCTTTAATAGCCATGCGTCAGACCTTAACACAAAGAATTTGCTTTAAGCCAAAGCCAAGTGCACACTCCGCAAAAGCAAAAAATTAGCTTTTGCGGAGTGTGCCCATGACCAGCCTTGCGTCCAACCGTGGCAGCCTGATTTTTCTGGCGATCACCTTACTGAGTTTTCTCGCCGCTTCCACAGCGCCGACCCCGCTCTATCACCTGTATCAGGATCAACTGCACTTTTCGGCAGCGGTGCTGACCCTGATTTTCGGCGTGTATGCCCTGAGTCTGCTGGCAGCCCTGTTGACGGTCGGATCGCTGTCCGACCATCTTGGGCGTAAACCGGTGATTTTTACCGCGGTGCTGCTCAATGCGCTGGCGATGCTGCTGTTTATCTGCGCCGACAGTGTCGCCTGGCTGATCAGCGCGCGGGTGCTGCAAGGTTTCGCCACCGGCATGGCCACCGCCGTTTTGAGTGCGACGCTGCTCGACACCGACCGCCAGCAAGGGCCATTGATCAACAGTGTTGCACCGTTGCTCGGCATGGCGCTGGGCAGCATGGGTTGCGGTTTGCTGGCCGAGTTCGCCCCGGCGCCGTTGCAACTGACTTACTGGCTGCTGCTCGCGCTGTTTGCGTTGCAGGCGGTGTACGTCTGGCGCCTGCCCGAAAGCGTCACCTCGCAGGCCGGAGCCTGGGCTTCGTTGCGGCCGACCCTGCATGTGCCGGTCCAGGCGCGTTCGACCCTGTGGCGCGTGCTGCCGTTGAACACCGCGACCTGGGCCCTTGGCGGCTTTTACGCCTCGCTGGCGCCGTCGCTGGTGCGCACCGCCACGGGTTCGACGTCGAATCTGATCGGCGGTGCGACCGTTTCGGCGTTGACCGTGACAGGCGCGCTGATGATCTTCACCTTGCGCAATCGTCCCGCCAGCAAGGCCCTGCAAATCGGTGCCAGTCTGCTGCCCGCCGGGTTGCTGCTGATTCTGCTCGGCGTGCACAGCGCCAGTCTGCCGCTGTTTTTCCTCGGCACCCTGGTCGCCGGTTGTGGCTTTGGCTCGGGTTTTTTGGGCGCGGTGCGCAGCCTGGTGCCGTTGGCTTTGCCCCATGAACGAGCCGGGTTGATGTCGGCGTATTACGCGCTGAGTTATCTGGCGTTCTGTCTGCCGGCGTTGTTGGCCGGGCATTTGACCCGCACGTTTGGCCTGCTGGCGACCACCGATGGTTACGGCATTGCTTTGATCGTGCTGGCCGTCGGCGCGCTGTTGCTCAGTCTGCGTTCACCCGCGGCCAAGGTTTGCCGCGCGCCATAAGCACGCGGTTTGGGTTAGCCTTGGCCGGCCCTGTATTTTCACGGATCGACACATGAAGATTATCCGCAGCAAGTCGTTCACCGCCGAGCGCGCCTGGGGCGCGCTGGACATCGCCAACATGAACGGCATCACCACGCGCCTGCACTGGACCGACCAGCCGTATAAATGGCACGTCAACGATGGCGAGGAAGTGTTCGTGGTGCTCGACGGTCAGGTGCAGATGCGCTATCGCGAACAGGGTGAGGAAAAGCAGGTGCTGCTTGAGGTCGGCGACATCTTCTACGCCTCGGTCGGCACCGAACACGTGGCGCATCCGCAAGGGGCGGCGCGGATCCTGGTGATAGAAAGCGAAGGCAGTGTTTGACTGCTTATCTGTAAAGTAGATAACAGTTAGAGAAATTACCCGTTATATAGATATTCGATTCGGTTCTACCATGGACTCAACCTCACCTGAGGACAGGAGTTCATGATGACTTGCCCCAACAGCACCAAACCCGGCATCAAGCCGTTCAGCCAGCTTCAGCATCCGCGTGAAGTGATCCGTCAATTCACCCCGAACTGGTTCGCCGCGACCATGGGCACTGGCGTGCTGGCGCTGGCGCTGGCGCAACTGCCGGTGGCGATTCCCGGGCTGCACGCGGTGGCCGAAGGGTTGTGGCTGTTCAACATTCTGTTGTTCACCTTGTTTACATTCGCTTATGCCGCGCGCTGGGTGCTGTTCTTCGATGAGGCGCGGCGGATCTTCGGCCATTCCACTGTGTCGATGTTCTTCGGCACCATTCCCATGGGCCTGGCGACCATCATCAACGGCTTCCTGCTGTTCGGCCTGCCACGCTGGGGCGAGGGCGTGATCCATCTCGCGCAAGTGTTGTGGTGGCTCGACGTGGCGATGTCACTGGCCTGCGGCGTGTTGATCCCCTACATGATGTTTACCCGCCAGGAACACAGCATCGACCAGATGACCGCCGTCTGGCTGTTGCCGGTGGTCGCGGCAGAAGTGGCGGCGGCCAGCGGTGGCTTGCTCGCACCGCATCTGGCCGATGCTCACGCGCAACTGGTGGTGCTGGCCACCAGCTACGTGCTCTGGGCATTTTCCCTGCCCGTGGCGTTCAGCATCCTGACCATCCTGTTGCTGCGTATGGCCTTGCACAAACTGCCTCACGAAAACATGGCCGCTTCGAGCTGGCTGGCTCTCGGCCCGATCGGCACCGGCGCGTTGGGCATGTTGCTGTTGGGCAGCGATGCGCCGGCAATCTTCGCCGCCAACGGTCTGCCGGGCATCGGTGAAATCGCTGCGGGCCTTGGGCTGGTCGCCGGCATCACCCTGTGGGGCTTTGGCTTGTGGTGGATGTTGATGGCGCTGCTGATCACCGCTCGCTACCTGCGTGACGGCATCCCGTTCAACCTCGGCTGGTGGGGGTTCACCTTCCCGCTGGGCGTGTATTCGCTGGCGACCCTCAAGCTCGCCAGCACGCTGAACCTCGGGTTTTTCAGTGTGGTGGGCTGCGTGCTGGTGACCTTGCTGGCGGTGATGTGGCTGATCGTCGGTAAACGCACCCTGCAAGGCGCGTGGCGCGGTGAGCTGTTTGTTTCGCCGTGTATTGCAGGATTGAAGAAATAACCTGAAAAGTTTAGGTAATGTGTGGCCTGGATCGTGGATCGGGATTCCAATATTCAGATCCAGGCCATTCTCTACCGACCTCAGGGAAACACGGAAGATGAGTCACCCCTCACAGTTCAACCTGCTTCGCACCCGGCGCTTCCTGCCGTTTTTCATCACGCAGTCGCTGGGCGCCTTCAACGACAACGTGTTCAAGCAATCGCTGATTCTCGCCATTCTCTATCGGCTGACCATCGAGGGTGACCGTTCGATCTGGGTCAACCTGTGTGCGCTGCTGTTTATCCTGCCGTTCTTTCTGTTTTCGGCGCTGGCCGGGCAGTTCGGGGAAAAATTCGCCAAGGACGCGCTGATCCGTCTGATCAAACTCGCAGAAATCGCGATCATGGCCGTAGGATCGATCGGGTTTCTCTTCGATCACCTGTCGCTGATGCTGGTGGCGCTGTTCGCCATGGGCACCCACTCGGCGCTGTTCGGACCGGTGAAGTACTCGATCCTGCCGCAAGCGTTGCGCGAGGATGAGCTGGTCGGCGGTAACGGTCTGGTGGAGATGGGCACCTTCCTGGCGATCCTCGCCGGGACCATCGGCGCCGGGGTCATCATGTCCTCGACCCATTACGCGCCACTGGTGTCGACTGCGATTGTCGGCATTGCCGTGCTGGGTTACCTCGCCAGTCGCAGCATTCCGCGCGCTGCTGCCGCGTCGCCGGAAATGCGCCTGAACTGGAACATCTTCAGCCAGTCCTGGGCCACCCTCAAACTCGGTCTGGGCCAGACGCCCGCGGTGTCGCGCTCGATTGTCGGCAACTCGTGGTTCTGGTTTGTCGGGGCGATTTACCTGACGCAGATCCCGGCATACGCCAAGGAATGGATGCACGGCGATGAAACCGTGGTCACCCTGATTCTCACCGTGTTCTCGGTCGGCATTGCGCTGGGCTCGATGCTTTGCGAGAAGCTTTCCGGGCGCAAGGTCGAGATCGGTCTGGTGCCGTTTGGCTCGTTCGGTCTGACCGTGTTCGGCCTGTTGCTCTGGTGGCACTCCGGCGGTATCCCGGAAAGTGTCGTCGGCCACAGCTGGATTGAAGTGTTGGGCTTCGTGCATACCTGGGCGGTGTTGGTCGACATTCTCGGCCTCGGCATTTTTGGCGGCTTCTATATTGTGCCGCTGTACGCCTTGATCCAGTCGCGCACCGCCGAAAACGAGCGGGCGCGAGTGATTGCCGCCAACAACATACTCAACGCACTGTTCATGGTGGTGTCGGCGATCGTTTCGATTGTGCTGCTGAGTGTGGTCAAGCTGTCGATTCCGCAGTTGTTCCTGGTGGTCTCGCTGCTGAACATCGGCGTCAACGCCTATATCTTCAAGATCGTCCCCGAGTTCAGCATGCGTTTCATGATCTGGCTGCTCAGCCATTCCATGTACCGCGTCGAGCATCGCAACCTCGACACGATCCCGGACGAGGGCGCGGCGTTGCTGGTGTGCAACCATGTGTCGTTCGTCGATGCGCTGCTGATTGGTGGCGCGGTGCGTCGGCCGATTCGCTTTGTCATGTACTACAAGATCTACAACTTGCCGGTGTTGAACTTTATCTTCCGCACGGCGGGGACGATTCCGATTGCCGGGCGCAACGAAGACATCCAGATCTACGAAAGGGCCTTCACCCGGATTGCCCAGTACCTGAAGGACGGTGAGCTGGTGTGCATCTTCCCGGAAGGCAAGCTGACCACCGACGGCGAGATCAATGAGTTCAAGGGTGGGCTGACGCGGATTCTCGAGGAGACACCGGTGCCGGTGATTCCGCTGGCACTGCAAGGGTTGTGGGGGAGTTTCTTCAGTCGCGATCCGAACAAGGGCCTGTTCAAGCGGTTGTGGTCGCGGGTGACATTGGTGGCGGGTTCGGCGGTAGCGGTTGAAGCGGCGGAGCCAGCGAAGTTGCAGGGCTTGGTGGGCGAATTGCGCGGCGGCGTTCGATAGTTGCCAGCTGATCTGACCTCATCGCGAGCAGGCTCACACCTACATTTGAAATGCGTCCCTGTGTAGGAGTGAGCCTGCTCGCGATAGCGGTAGAGGCCTAGGTGCTAATTTTGAGGCCAATCAAACCAGTGATGATCAATGCCACACTGGCCAGCCGGATCAACGCCATCGACTCGCCAAACAGAATGATCCCGGCAATCACCGTGCCCACGGCACCGACCCCGGTCCAGATCGCGTAGGCCGTGCCCAGCGGCAATTCCTTCATTGCCAAACCCAGCAGGCCAAGGCTGATGGCCATGGCCGCAACGGTCAATACGGTGGGGAGGGGGCGGGTGAAGCCGTCGGTGTATTTCAGGCCGACGGCCCAGCCGACTTCGAACAGGCCGGCGAAAAACAGAATGATCCAGGACATGAGAGACCTCCATCGATTGACGGGGTCGTCCCCAGATTAAGTACTCGATCGAGCCGCAGGGTCGTCCCCGCGTAGTGTGGTTGCCGGCAAGATGTTGCCCAACATCAACCTGAGGATCAAGTTTCGAAATCAGTCGGCTGGCTGCTGCGCCAGTGCCTCACGGTCTTCTTTCTCGCTCATGCGTCGGAAGTAGGTCGAAAGCAGCGCCCCGGAAATGTTGTGCCAGACGCTGAACAACGCGCTCGGCACCGCCGCCAACGGCGAGAAGTGCGCACTCGCCAGCGCCGCGCCCAATCCCGAATTCTGCATGCCGACTTCCAGTGCCAGTGACTTGCGCTGCGCCAACGGCAACTTGAACAGGCGCCCGGTGAAGTAACCCAGCAAGTAGCCGAAGCTGTTGTGCAGCATCACCACCGCCATGATCAGCAGCCCGGACTCGGCGATCTTCGCCTGACTGGCGGCCACCACGGCGGTAACGATGATCACGATGCTGACCACCGACACCAGCGGCAACACCTCCACCGCGTGGCGCACCTTGTCGCCGAGCAACCGTTGCGCAACCACGCCGAGCACGATTGGCAGCAATACCACTTGCAGGATCGACCAGAACAACTCCATGAACGACACCGGCAACCACGCCGAAGCCAGCAGCCAGATCAGCGCGGGGGTCAGCAGCGGAGCGAGCAGGGTGGTCACGGCAGCGATCGCCACCGACAGCGCCAGATCACCGCGGGCCAGCCAGGTCATCACGTTGGAAGACGTGCCGCTTGGGCAGCAACCGACCAGAATCACCCCGACGGCGATTTCCGGCGGCAGGTGAAAGATCTGGCAGAGCAACCACGCCACGCCGGGCATGATCACGAAATGCGCAACCACGCCCAGCGCCACACGCCACGGATGGCGGGCAACGGCAGCGAAGTCGTCGAGTTTGAGGGTCAGGCCCATGCCGAACATCACCAGGCCCAGCAACGGCACGATGGCGCTTTTGAGTCCCAGGAACCATGTCGGCTGCAGGAACGCGATCACGGCGAATATCAGAACCCAGTAAGCGAAGGTGTTGCCGACAAAGCGGCTGAGTGCAGCCAGTGCGCGCATGGCTTGTTCCTTGTTATTAATAATGAACACTACAAAACAACTGTAGGAGTGAGCCTGCTCGCGATAGCGGTTGTTCAGTCAATATTTGCGTTGAATGTCAGTTCCTCATCGCGAGCAGGCTCACTCCTACATTTTGTACATCACAGGTATTTAGATCCCCTGCGGCGTCTCTTCGCCACCCAGCGCTTCAACCAGCGCCGGCAAGAAGTCGCCGAAAGTCAGCATCATCAGGGTGAAGCTGGCGTCCAGTTGACCGAGGGCTTCGTCGCCACCGTCCTGTTCGGCCTGATCCTGCAGCAGGTCTTCGAACTTCAGGCGTTTGACGGTCATCTTGTCATCGAGCATGAACGACAGCTTGTCCTGCCAGGCCAGCGACAGCTGAGTCACGACTTTGCCGGTGCTCAGGTGCAGCTGGATTTCTTCGCTGGTCAGATCCTGACGCTTGCAGCGCACGATGCCGCCGTCTTCGTGGGTGTCGCGCAGCTCGCACTCGTCCAGAACAAAGAAGTCCGGGGCGGCTTGCTGGGTGGTGACCCACTCGGTCATCACGGCGGTCGGTGCGGTTTTCACGGTCAGCGGGCGGACGGGCAGGGTGCCGAGCACTTCACGCATTGTGGAAAGCAGGTCTTCGGCGCGTTTCGGGCTGGCCGAGTTGACCAGGATCAGGCCCTGTTTCGGCGCGATGGCGGCGAAGGTCGACGAGCGGCGGATAAAGGCGCGCGGCAGGAAAGCCTGGATGATTTCATCCTTGATCTGATCGCGTTCCTTTTTATAGACCTTGCGCATCTGCTCGGCTTCGATCTCTTCGACCTTTTCCTTGACCGCGTCGCGCACGACGCTGCCCGGCAGAATACGTTCTTCTTTACGGGCAGCGATCAGCAGGAAATCACCGCTGACGTGCACCAGTGGAGCATCTTCGCCCTTGCCGAACGGCGCGACGAAACCGTAGGTGGTCAACTCCTGGCTTGCACATGGACGAGCCAGTTTGGTGGCCAGTGCAGTTTCCAGCGCCTCGGCATCGACAGGCAGGTCTTGGGTCAGGCGATAGATCAGCAGGTTTTTGAACCACATGGGGTGAGTCTCTCCTTTATACAAAGGGGGGCATTATTGTCTTCGCCGGGTCATAGGCCAACCCTTCTCTAAGCCTTTGGAAGGCCTGAGAAAATTAATTAAAAAAGTGCTTGCCAGAGGTTGGGTCGCTCCGTAGAATGCGCGCCACAC